>JAVEWL010000001.1:0-32436 GCA_034004565.1 FCB group bacterium
CAGCCCGCCCTTGCCGTCTCGGACGCCCTATCTTGTCGTCGGCGCTTTCCGTCAGCGTGATGGGGCCGGTGTCCGCGCCCCTGCGAACCTCCACGGGATTTCCCTCGAAGGGGAAGACACCTTCTAAGGCTCCAGCCGTTACGTAGTACTGGCCCTCGGGCAAGAACTCAAGCCGGAAAGATCCATCGGCCTGCGTCTTGGCGCCCTGCGCCAACGCGCGCATGAAATTGTTCCAACTCGATTCGTTCTTGCTCCAGTCTGCCGCGGCCACATCGAGCAGCTCCGCCGGAAGCACGTTTAAGCGCCGGTCGGCAACCGGTTCGCCTGCTTCATCGGTCAAGTAGCCGGTGATCGCGCCGCCTTGACCAAAGACGGCCTTTACCGGGGAATTGAAGTCGCCCCCGTTCTTTCGTTCGGCGAATAGCGGCGGAGATAGGTCTATGTTCGTCACCGAGGCCGTGTAGCCGCCCTTAATCGCGTACAGCGTGTTGGAGCCCAACTCGATGCGCGAGTCTGAAACCATCCCCGAAGCCGAGACGATAAACACTTCCATCGCTTTGTTCTGAAGCGGGAGTTCCGCGCCATTTTCGTCGACCGGCAGGATATTGCTCTTAGCCAGCGTGAGATAAGCCCGTTTCGTTTCCGCGCTGGAAGGCGCTATGCACAGCAGTACTTCCTCGTTAGTTGGCGCGACGAAATTCACGATGGCCTCACCTTTCTCAAGGCTGTACTCACCCGGCGGCAATCCCTCGAGCAGGCATACGCCATTGGCATCCGCCGTTTCGGCGAGATAGATGCACCCCGTGCGCCCCGTAAACCTGCCGTCACTGGCGTAGTAGGCTTTGGTGAACACGACGTTGAAGTCCGCGTCTGCCGCCGGTTGCCCGTTCGCGTCGACGACGAGGGTATAACTATCCGGCTTAACGTGGTCGAGTGTAAAGACGCCATTTCCCTTCTTCAACGTCAGCACACTCGCGGAATGATCGGCTATCAGCAGGAGATTCCTGATTTCATCCGGAACCCGCTCAAAGGCCGGCGTGCGCAACTCGATCACGACCCTGCCGCACGGCGGAAACACAAAATCCTGTGTTGCCATCTCGTCCATCACTAAATCGAGCGTAGCGCTTTCGCTTTTCAAGTTGGTGCCGCTGGCATACAGAGTGAATCGGCCGCCATCGTGCGGCATGACGTATCCTCCATCCGCATCGGTCGTCGCCCCGCTTTGGGCTCCGCCCTCGCCTGCCACCATCTCGCGCATGATGCTCACGCCGGGCGCGGGGGTGCCGTCGGCGCTCGTGACGCGGCCCGTGACGACCGCCCGCTGCGCATTCAATCGTACTTCCACGAAGGTGGGTACTCCCGGACGGCGCTCGCCGCGGACCGTTACCGGCGTGTAGGCGTTGGAGGTCACGCGCAGTGTGAAGGGGCCGTAACCGGTTGCTCTCGGCGCATACTTGAAGCGGCCTTCGTCCTTCGATTGGCATGTCATGCCGGGTGTGAGCATGGGGATTCCGCTCAGCGCAACTTCGACATCATTCACGGGTTCGCCCGTCGTCGCGTCGACCACGACGCCCCGCACGGCGCTGGTCGCATCGTCGATGGATACGTTTTGCTCGGTGCGCTTCCCGCTCTGGACGAAGCCCCCATCACAGGCCGAAAAGTCCAGCGTCTTTTCGGGCGTCGGCTTCTCCATGCCGATGAGGTATCTGCCCGCAGCCAGACCACGGGCTTCGCACTTTCCCTGCGCATCGGTGAATACTTCGCGCGCGGTATCGTACGCGGGTGCGAAGAAATCTTCCTGTTTCATGTCCCTGTCTCGCATAATCGCGGCCAATTTCGCCTGCACGGCTTCAAAAGCTTCCCGCGTCCCTACCGCATTCGAGAGAATCGAGGCCCCTGATCCGTTTTCGATGCGAGGCTCGTCCATGGCGTTCAGCACGGCATCGGCGGTGTTGGTATCGAGGCCCGCTTGGCGCAGCAGGGGACCCAACTTCGCACGGTTAATGCGAACCGGTACAAGCCATAACCGGGTGTTTGCAGCCACGGGCGGCACGACCTTTCGACCGGCCTCGCTGGGTACGCGGAAGGTCACCTTCAGCGCGAGGTCGCCGGTGGTCGCGACTTTGACCGGTTGGGATCCTTTCGGCGACACGGGTGACACCTCGCTACCGGAGAAGGCTTCACGCTCCGCAACAGCCTTACTCGCACTCCCCGCCGCAGCCGAGGCCGGCCACGCAGGCCGCCAGCTCGTGCCGGCGGCAACGACGGTGACGGCGACCACGGCGACTGGTAACGTCACAAGCGCCAGTTTCGTCAATACCGCGAGACCGGTCGAGGTGCTTCCCGCGGCGGCGCCGGCTTTCCAGGGGACCGTGGCCAGGGGGAGCGCGGCGAGCACGCGGGCCTTCTGTTCGCGCTCCTCACTCTCGGGAAGGGTTTGCGGTTCGAGGTGCGCGAAAAGCTCTTCGCCCACGGATTTGCGACCGTATTGCAGGCGTTTCCGGAGTGCGCTTTCGCGGATATCGAGGCAACGCGCGGCCTCGGATACGGTGAGGCCTTCGACATAGAAGAGGGTCATGGCGTCGCGGATCTTTTCGGGCAGGCGCGCGATGGCTTGGCGTACCCATTCGACCGTTTCGCGCTGCATCGCCTCGACGTCCGCAGGAGGCGCTACGCGCGGCGCTTCCGACGCGAGGTGCGTGTCGAGCTGCATGCGGCGGCTCTGCCCGCGCAGCCACGAGTAGCACTGGTTGCTCGCGATGCGCGCGAGCCAGGGGCCGAAACGGGCTCGATCGCGCAGGCGGTCCAGTTGCAGGTAGCCCTGGAGGAAGACTTCCTGCACGAGGTCGTCGTGCGAGGAGGCATTTGCCACGCGGCTGCGGCACAGGCCGCGCACCATCGGCAGGTATCGATCGACCAAGGCCTCGAATTGCGCCGTGTCGCCCGCAAGTATTTGCGCTACCAGTTGATCATCACGCATCGGTCCAACTCCCCGCGTCAGCATAGAGGAAAGTTCATTGAGCTTCACCCTTACCGACGCCTGGGGGGATAAGAAGGTGATATGGGGGCAGAGAATTGAGCAAGCGGCCGAAGTCCGGAAAACGGGGACTGTTCCACTTTTGCTTGGCTTCCGATTACCTGCGAAGCCCCCAACTTGCCTTTGCCATCAGAGTCAACCGGCCCCCTCAACCAAAAGTGGAAACTGTCCTTGCTTTCCGGGAAGGGAATGGGAGCTATGGGAGGCATGGGAAGGATGGGAGCTATAAACACTCCTTCCGGCTTAGTCTATGTGGTCCATACAGTCCATCACGTCCATAAGGTCCATCGGCTTTGGCGGAAAGCGGGGACGGAAAGCGGGGACAGTTTCCACTTTTGGTTGAGGGGGCTGGTTGACTGTGTGGGCAAAGGCGAGTTGGGGGCTTCGCAGATAGGCCTTGGGCTCATCAAAAGTGGAACAGTCCCCGTTTTCCGGGTCATGGCTCTGCGGCCGTTCTTTAATTGCCCAAGGGAATTGGTGTTGTCTTAAGGCTTCCGGGCGGGGGTGGGACGTGGATTTCGCAGGCGGCGCGGTGGCCGGGGTTGTGCGGGTCGACGTCGATGAGCTCCTGCTCGTTGACGCGGCAGGGGGCCACGCAATCGGGGCAGCGCGTGTGGAACAGGCAGCCGGGCGGGGGATTGATGGGGCTGGGCACGTCGCCTTTGAGGATCACGCGCGTGCGGTGCAGGCTGGGGTCTGGAATGGGCACTGCGGAGAGCAATGCCGCCGTGTAGGGATGCGCGGGGGAATTGAAGATTTGCTCGACGGGCCCTATCTCCATGATGCGGCCGAGGTACATCACGGCGACGTAGTCGGCGATGTGCTGCACGACGCTGAGGTCGTGTCCGATGAAGAGGTACGTCAGCCCGAGGCGGTCTTGCAGGTCTTCGAGGAGGTTCAATATCTGCGCCTGGATGGACACGTCGAGCGCGGACACGGGTTCGTCGGCGACGATGAGGTCGGGTTCGACCGCGAGGGCCCGCGCGATGCCGATGCGCTGGCGCTGGCCGCCGGAGAACTCGTTTGGATAGCGGTCGGCCGCCTCGGCGCCCAGGCCCACCAAATCGAGCAGCTCGGCAACCCGGTCGCGGCGTTTCTCGCGCGGCACGGTGCCGTGGGCGCGCAGGGCCTCGCTGATGGTGCTGTAGACGGTCATGCGCGGGTTCAGCGAGCCGTAGGGATCCTGGAAGATGAGCTGCATGCGTTTGCGCATGGGGCGCATCTGCGCCGCTGACAACTCGGTGATGTCCTGGCCGTCGAAAACGATGCGTCCCGAGGTCGGCTCCAGCAGGCGCAGGATCAGGCGGCCCGCGGTGGTTTTGCCGCTGCCGCTTTCGCCCACGAGTGCGAGGGTCTTGCCGCGCGGGATGGCGAAGGTAAGTCCGTCCACCGCGCGCACGTGTCCGCTGACCTGCGAGAACACGCCCTTGCGGATGGGGAAATGCTTCACCAGGTTTTCGACGACGACCAGATTCCCGTTGGATTCGGCGGCACTCACTTGAACGCGTCCTCCTTATCGGGAAGGCCGACCGGCCGTTGCGTCGAGTCCATGAAGTCCTTGTCGTAGAGCCAGCATTTCACGGTGTGCCCGGACGTGGTCTCGACGAGCGGCGGGTCCTGCTCGGACGGCACCTGCTCGGCATAGGGACAGCGCATGCGAAAGCGGCAGCCCGTGGGGAAATGGGTCGCGTTCGGTACCGTGCCGGGAATGCTCGCGAGCTTCTCGCCTTTCTTGCTCAGGCGCGGCAGCGACTTGAACAGGCCCAGCGTATAGGGGTGCTGCGGGTTCGCGAAGAGTTCCTTCACGGGCGCGCGCTCGACGATCTGGCCGGCGTACATCACGGCCACCTCGTCGGCGTTCTCGGCGACCACGCCGAGGTCGTGCGTGATGAGCAGGATGGCCATGCCGGTGTCGCGCTGGAGGTCGCGCAGCAACGCGAGGATCTGCGCCTGGATGGTCACGTCGAGCGCCGTGCTCGGCTCGTCGGCGATGAGCAGCATCGGATCGCACGAGAGTGCCATCGCGATCATGGCGCGCTGGCGCATCCCGCCGGACATCTGGTGCGGGTAGTCGTCGACGCGTTCTTCGGGCGCGGGGATGCCCACCTTGGCCAGCAGTTCGATGGCCTGGCGCCGCGCTTCTTCCTCGGATACGTTGCGGTGCAGCCGTATTGCCGCCGAGATCTGCGCGCCCACGCGGAACACGGGGTTCAGCGAAGTCATCGGCTCCTGGAAGATCATCGAGATGTCGTCGCCGCGAATCTGCCGCATTTCCTCCTCGGAAAACTTCAACAAATCGCGTCCCTTGAACTCGATTTCCCCGGCGACAATCCGTCCCGGCGGACTCGGCACGAGCCGCAGAATGCTCAGCGCCGACATGCTCTTCCCGCAACCGCTTTCGCCCACGAGCGCCAGCGTCTGCCCCGCGCGGATCTCGAACGACACGTCGTCCACCGCGCGAGCCACGCCCGCGTCGGTGAAGAAGTGCGTCTGCAAGTTGCGCACGGCGAGGACTATTTCGTTGGTTGCGGTCATTGCGCTCCGATTTAGGGTCCAGGGTCTCGTAACTAATAACTAGTAACTAATAACTTCTTCACTGCCTCATCCTCGGGTCCATGGCGTCGCGGAGGCCGTCGCCCACGAGGTTAAACGCCGTGACGGTGATGAAGATTGCCGCGCCGGGGAACGTGACGAGCCACCAGGCGAAATCGACGTAGCGCTGCGATTGCGAGAGGAGTTCGCCCCAACTCGGTGCGGGGGGCGGTACGCCGAAGCCCAGGAAGCTTAGCGCCGACTCGGTTAAGATGGCGCCGGCCACGCCGAAGGTGGCGGTGACGAACACGGGCGACAGCGCGTTGGGCAGCACGTGGCGGAAGATGATGCGCGAGTTGCGCAGGCCCGTCGCGCGGGCCGCCGTGACGAAATCGCTCTCGCGCAGCTTCAGGAACTCGCCGCGCACGAGACGCGCCGCGCCGGTCCAGCCCGTAATGCCGAGGACGATCATGATGTTGTAAATGCTGGGCGGCAGGAACGCGATGAGCGCGAGGATGAGAATGAACGTCGGGAAGCACAACATGATTTCGATGAGCCGCAGCGCCACCATGTCCACCCAACCCGAGTAGTATCCCGCGAGCGCCCCGATGATGATCCCGATGAGGATCGCGAGTCCCGCCGCGACGAAGCCCACCGACATCGAGATGCGTGTGCCCCAGATCATGCGGCTCAGCACGTCACGGCCGCGGTCGTCCGTGCCCAGCCAATGGTCGGCGGTGGGACCTTCGAGCTTACGCAGCAGGTCCGAGCGCTCCGGCGCGAAGGGAATCGGCGGACGCACGATGCGCTCGCCCGCGCCGGCCTCCCAGGAGGGGAAATCAAAGTTGACGAGGTCGCGGTACGAAATGACATTCGGGAAGAGGTACGTCGTGTTGCCCATCTTGAGGTATATGGGCTTGTCGCCCGCCAGGAACGGCGCAAACACCGCCACGCCCATCAATACAGCAAGCACGCAAAGCCCCACCACCGCCAGCTTGTTGCGGCGGAATTGCCGCCACACCAAGTGCCAATAGCCTTGGCGTGGCGCGGACTTCACGTTCTCTGTGGGAAGTGTGTTCAAACTTGATGTTTCCAAGTGCCGTTGCAAGGGTGCGTCCCGCGCCGATGAAGGAATCCTCTCTTCCTCCCTCTCCCTCTGGGAGAGGGGTGGGGTGAGGGCTTCCGCAGGCCTTGGTCTGTCCGTGATTCTATGCCAGATTGCCTCATTGCCTGACTCCCATCAACTGCATGATCCGAATGGCGCCCCACAAGGCTGCCGGAATCGTTATTAGCGCGAGTCCCAGGCCAAGACCCATCTTCAAGAGCAACGGACCCGCATCGAGATCTTTTCGAATAAACACGCGGAGGGGCAGTTCAGCAAACCATCCCAGCGAGTAGAGCGCATTAATGATAAACGGGGCGAATAAGAGGACGACGGGCTCCACCGGATCTTCGCCGGGCTCCAGGTAGCCGGTGCTCAGTATCGACGCGTAGAAAATGATCAAACAGACAATCCCGTACACCCCGATGATGATGTTGAAGGGAATGCGGCGCAGTTCCCACCATACCCATGCTCTCCACGGGCTTACGGGAGGCGGGGGTGGCGAGAAGAACCACGTAACAGGGTTTATCATTCTTCTTTCCCCCGGCGCCGCCCGCCGCAGAAGGTCAGGGGCCGATATCCAGGCTGCGGCGCGTCGTGCTCTATAACCGCGCTACTCAAACTTAATCCTCGGATCGACCACCGCGTACAGGATATCCGAAATGATCAACCCTACCAGCGTCAGCAGGGCGTCAATCGACAATATCCCCATGATGAGGGGGTAATCGCGCGAGAGAATCGCCTCGAAGCTCAGGCGGCCCATGCCGGGGATCGAGAAGATCCGCTCGATGATGACGCTGCCGCCCAGCATGGCCGGCAGCAGCGTGCCCAGCAAGGTCACGATGGGGATGAGCGAGTTGCGCAGGGTGTACTTGTAGATGACCGTGCGTTCCGTGAAGCCGTAGGCGCGGGCCGTGCGCACGTAGTCCTTGCGTACCTCCTCGATGATGCCCGCGCGCGCATAGCGCGACAGGCCGGCCAGCCCCGCGTAGCTCAGGCAGAACACCGGCAGCACCAGATGCCACCCCCGGTCCAGGAGCCAGCGTCCCCAGCCCAACTGCTCCGCGCCGTCCGAACTGATGCCGTATACCGGAAACCAGTTGAGCCACTGGCCGCCGCCAAGAAAGTAAATGAGCAGCATCGCCACCCAGAAGCTCGGCAGGCTATAGAGCAGAAACAGAAGCAACGTGGTGAGGTTGTCGCCAAAACTTCGCTGGTGGGTTGCGGAGTACACCCCCAAGGGGATCGCGATCAGGTAAACCAGCAGAATCGAAATCAGGTTGAGTTGGATCGTTATCGGCAGTGTCTCGGCAATCTTCGTGATCACCGGCCGGTGATCCTTGTACGATTCGCCGAAGTCGAACGTGACCAGCTTGCCCATCCAAATGAAGTAGCGCTGGTACATCGGCTTGTCCATGCCGTAGAGCTTCTTGAGTTGCTCGACGTACTCCGGCGGGACACTCGCCGCCGACTGGCCGCCCTCGCCCATGCTCATGAGGCGCAGGGCGACGGGGTTTCCCGGCGCGAGCTGCACGACCATGAACGTGATGATGCTGATGCCGATGAAAGTCGGCACGATCAGCAGCGCACGGCGTATCAGGTATGCTTTCAAGGGTTAATCGTCACTTCCGCTTCTGAAGTTCCGCGGGCACCCACCACTCTCGCGCATCGAGGCCCAACGGATAGGCCTGGACGTTGCGGAAGCGCTTATCGATGGCGGCCCGCGCCTTCGTGCAGAACAGGAAGGTGTAGGGCTGCTCCTCGTCGATGATGACGCTCAGGCGGTGGTACATCTCGGCACGCTTTGCCGGGTCGAATTCGCGGCGGGCGTCTTCGATGATCTTGTCCGCTTCGGCGTTCTTGAAGCCGGGATAGTTCGAGCCTTCGTCGGACTGGCTGGAATGCCATATCTGGTAGGGATCTTGCTCGGGGTCGAGTTGCCAGCCCAGCATGCACGCGTCGAACTTGCGCTTCTGAATGCTGTCGATGAACGTGGCCCACTCGAGCGGGCGGATGGACATTTCGATGCCCGCCTTCTTAAGTTCCTCCTGGAACACCGTCGCGAGTTGCTCCGCGTCCGGCGAGTTCGCCACGAGCAGGAACTCGAAGCGTAGCGGTATGCCGTCCTTGTCGCGCACGCCGTCGCCGTTGGTGTCCTTCCAGCCGGCGTCGTCCAGCAGGCGCTTGGCATCCGCCGGGCTGAAGGGCAGCGGCTTCAGGTCCTTGTTGTACTCGTTGGATTCGATGAAGAAGCTGTTCGAGACCACCACGCCCATGCCGTAGAAGATCTTGTCGAGGATGAGCTCACGGTTAAGGAGCATGGTGAGGGCGCGGCGCACGCGCTTGTCGGAAAGCTGCGGCTGCCGCGTGTTCCAGCCGATGTAGCTGTGGAACGGCGTGTAGTACGCGAGCTTGTCGAACTGGGCCTCGAACTCCGGACGCTTCGCCCGGCGGTCCCACTGCTCGGCGGTCAGGCCCATCGTGTCGAGATCGCCACGCTCCAGCACCTGCAGGGCGGCGTTGTCGTCCGTGATGATCTTGTACACGCGCTTCAGGATGTGGGGCTTCTTGCCCCAGTAGTTTTCGTTGCGCGAGAGCACGATCTGCCGGTTCGTATCCCACGAATCCATCACGTAAGGGCCGCTGCCGATCGGCTTGCGGTTGTTCGGATGCGTGTTGAAGTCGCCGGTCTCGAAGATGTGCTTCGGGACGATCTTCAGGTCTTCACCCAGGGTGATGAGCATCTTGAAGTACGGTTCCTTGCACACGAACCGCACCGTCAAGGGATCCACCACCTCGCAGCGATCGACCGTCAGGAAATAGTTGCGGAGATCCGCGGCGTCCACGGCGGGATCCATGAGCTTGTCGAAGGAAAACTTCACGTCCTCGGCGGTCAGGGGCGCCCCGTCGCTGAATTTGATGCCGTCGCGCAATTTGAACGTGTAGGTCAGGTGATCCGGGGAAATCTCGTGCGATTCCGCCAGACCGGGACCCAGTTGCAGCGTCGCGTTGTCGCGCTCCAGCAGGGATTCGTAGATCAGCGTGTAGATGGCGCGGCCGTAAGCGTCGTTGCTGACCAGCGGGTTCAGGTGGGCCATCTCGAGCGGCAGGCGCGACACCACCCAATCGCCGTCGACGGGCGTGCCCGGGATGGTCGCGGTGATCCGGTTTTTCGTAACGCCGTCGTCCGAGCCGGCCTTCTTGCCGCCGCCGCCGGGACCGCAACCCGTCGCCAAGAGACCCAATACCGCCACCAATCCGATGCCCGCTATACGAAACGCGCTTCGTTTCATGTTCGCTCCCGGTTATTTGTTGCTTGATAGGCTAACAGTCTCGTGCGCTATGGCTCCATAGTAGCACATCCTGCGCAACGGGTGAAAAACGGGACTTGACGCATGTCATCCAGTCTTCTTGTCATCCCGAGCTCGGCGAGGGATCTATATTCATGCCGAAGACTCGAGGCTTGGGCGCTATCAGATCCCTCGCTTCGCTCGGGATGACAGAAGGGACGGAAGCATAAGGGCTCTCCTCGTTCCTCAGTCCTCGTTCTTCGTTCCTCTCTTCAGTCTTTCGTTTCCTTGCTCGCGTTGGTATTGCGCAGGATCATGGCGTTGGCGGGGGTCATGCCGAAGCTCGAGTAGAAGTCCTGGAGCCCCATCCCACAGACCAGCCCGACCAGGTAAAAATCCCTCAGCTTCTTCATCATGCGGGTCGTGAGCTCGCGGCCGATGCCCTGATTTCGATATTGCGGCAGCACTTCCACGTAGGGAATATGCGCCGTCAGGACCTTGTCCGTGATGGCGGAGACGAAGCCGATGACGTTTCCATGGCGATCGTCGATGGCGAGGATCACCGCGTCGCTGTTCTGCAGCATCCTAAGGTGGGTTTCGGCGTCGGGCCTTGTGCTCCAACCGTGGAAGAACCCGCGCAACCGCTCGGCCGTCACCCCTTCGAGCGACTCCGTATACAGAATCATGGACCAATAATCCTTTATCGGCGTTAGCGCTTCAGGTCGCGCGCGAGACACTCCAGATTCCAAAGTTTGGCATATTTTGTAAACACGGAGAACGCCGCAAGTCCGCAGAGGACCGCTCCGTGGAGCCCCTCGCGAAAGCCCTGCCGCAGGATGTACATCTTGATGAACCGGGCCAGCGGCCGCAGGGTCAAATCGAAAAGCCCGGCATGCTTGCCCGAATCGAAGAGATCCTGCGCGCCCCACAGCGTAAACCGCTGGAAGGTGGTGAAATACTCCTCGAAATTGCGGTAGGTGTCGTGGTACATCACCTCGTCGATGCGCCCGGCCGTGCCGTCGACCGCGACCTTCGAGTGAACCCGCCGGTCCAGGTATTTCCCCTTCTTCGTGCGGAAGAGGCGCAGGTTATAGTCGCGGTCCCAGCCCGCATGGTGAATCAACTTCCCGAAGAAATACGAAAGCCGCTTGATGTCATAGCCGTCAAGGCTCGACGGCTCGGCGATAATCCGCTGGATCCGCTTCGCCAGTTCCGGTGACACGTATTCGTCCGCATCCAGCACCAGGGTCCATTCGGTCTCGATCTGCGGAATGGCCCAATTGCGTTGCGTGGCCGCGTTGACGTATTCGTGGACCACCACGCGGTCCGTGAACCGCCGCGCGATCTCGTCCGAGCCGTCCGAGGTTTTCGGATCGACCACGCAGAAGATCTCGTCGGCCCAGCCGACGCTTTCGAGGCAACGCTCGATGCGGTCCGCCGCATTCGGCACGAGCGTTAAGACGGTAACCTTGCTCAAGAAATCGTTTTCCCAGTGCTCGCGCGCGTTCTAGCTTTCGCGAGGCGGATTGCCCGGCCTGCTGCTGTTGTACAAAGTCCACA
The DNA here is from genome assembly GCA_034004565.1 of FCB group bacterium. Classification (GTDB taxonomy): domain Bacteria; phylum Hydrogenedentota; class Hydrogenedentia; order Hydrogenedentales; family SLHB01; genus JAVEWL01. Next base: position 11,522 of record JAVEWL010000001.1, read on the forward strand.
ATTGTTCAACCGCAGTGGCCAGGCGTCCCATCTGTCGTTCCTGGTTCTCGCCGGCAATTGCCATTTTCTCCACCGCATTGACAAACCGCACCAACAGCAGCAGCACGAAGATCATCACCGCAACGTTGAATAGGGTGTACAAGACCATCATGAATCCCATCTACTTTCGACCTCCCGCCTGCCGCTGTTCAGGACCGACCCCGTGTCCGGCAACAACGCTGTTGCGTGCCGGCCCAAAGTGTATCTTGACTACCCGCCCGGTTCAACGCGCCATGCGGTTTGATTCCGTTCCGGCAGGCTTCTAGAATCCCCAGAGCAACAATGGGGGTACGGCACGTGGCGCGAACGGGTCTGGCATATCGCGAACAAATGAAACTTCACCGGGCGGGGATCTCCCATCCGGAGCGTCCGGAGCGGCTGGATACCGTCATGGAGGCTCTCAAGCTCGTGCCGGGACTCGAACCCATCGAGATCGAGGCCGCCACGACCGAGGACCTGCTGCGCGTCCACGACCAGGCCCACATCGACCGCATCCGCACAACCTGCGCCAGCCACGGCCTCTACCTCGACCCCGACACGCAGATGGTACCGGAGTCCTGGGAGGCTGCCCTGCTCGCCGCCGGCGCGGGCATATCCGCCTGCCGTGCCATTCTGGACGGCCGGCTCGACAATGCCTTCTGCGCCGTGCGTCCGCCGGGACACCACGCGGAGCGCAACCGTGCGATGGGTTTCTGCCTGTTCAACAATGTCGCCATCGTCGCGCGCTGGCTGCGCGACCTGGCGGGCGTGCCCAAGGTGGCCATTCTCGATTGGGACGTTCATCACGGCAACGGCACGCAGCGCACATTTTGGGACGATCCGACGGTCTTCTTCGCCAGCATTCACCAGACGCCGCTTTTCCCCGGCACCGGCGAGGCCGACGAGCGCGGAATGCACAACAACATCCTGAACGTGCCGATGGATTGGGGTAGCGGCCCGCGGGACTGGTTGCTCGCGTTGGAAGAGCAAATCGTGCCGGCCATCGAGCAATTCGAGCCGGATTTTCTGCTGATTTCCTGTGGATTCGACGCGCACCACCTGGATGCGCTCGCCAACCAGGAACTCCAGGCCGAAACTTACGGCGAGATGACCCGCAAGATCCTGAAGCTCGCGAATGGACGGATCGTGTCCATCCTCGAGGGTGGCTACAACCTGCAGGCCCTGCGCGGGTCGGTCCTGTGCCACGTGCGCGCGCTGAAGGACGCCGAGTGATGGGTGTCGCAAAACGTCTTGACGCGTATTTCGGCATCGAGGCCGCCGGTTCAACCCTGCGCCGCGAATTCGTGGGCGGCCTGACCACCTTTGCCACCATGAGCTATATTGTGTTCGTCCAGCCGACCGTGCTGAGTTCCGTGCCGGGGATGGATTTCGGCTCCGTTCTGCTGGCGACCTGCTTCGCCTCCGCCATTGCGACGTTCATGATGGGCCTGTATGCGCGTTATCCCTTCGCGCAGGCGCCGGGCATGGGCGAAAACTTCCTCTTCGCGTTCACCGTCTGCGGCGCGATGGGCTTCACCTTTCCCGCAGGCCTCGCCATCGTGCTGATCTCCGGCCTGCTGCTCCTGCTGTTGTCCGTGTTCAAGACGCGCGAAAAGATCGTCGCCATCCTTCCCGAATGCCTCAAGAACGCCATCGGGCCCGCCATCGGCGTGTTCATCGCGTTCGTGGGCCTGCAATGGGGCGGGATCGTTGGACCCAGCGACGCCACGCTCGTCCGCCTCAACGACCTGAGTTCCGGACCGCCGCTGCTGACCATCTTCGGATTCTTTTTGATTGTGGCGCTCATGGCGAGGCGCGTGGCCGGCGGCATCCTCATCGGTATTCTGGCGACCTGCGTTGTCGGCTTGTACACGGAAGTCATTCCCTGGCCGAAGGAGCCGTTCACCTTCTCGACGAATACCTTCTTCCGTCTCGATTTCACCGAGCTCATCACCAAGTGGCACGACGCGCTCGTCGCCATTGCGCTGTTCTTCTTCCTGCTGTTGTTCGACACCGTCGGCACGCTCATCGGCCTCGGCAAACAGGCCGGGTACATCGGCCCCAACGAGACCCTGCCCCGCGCCGGCCGCGCCTTCCTGTCCGACGCGACGGGTACCTGCGCCGGCGCCCTCTTCGGCACCTCGACCGTACTAACCTACATCGAAAGCGCCACGGGCATCGCCGCCGGCGCACGCACCGGCCTCGCCGCCGTCGTTACCGCCACCTGCTTCCTGTTCGCGCCGCTCCTGGCCCCCATCGTGCGCATCGTGGGACAGGACATCGGCTGGATTTACTACGGCGTCGATGCCACCGCCCCGCACGTCGCCATGTACCCCGCCGTCGCGCCCGCCCTCATCGCCGTCGGCTTCATGATGATGTCCCCCCTGCGCCACGTCGACTGGGACGACGTCACCGAGGGCGTCCCCGCCTTCCTCACCGTCGCTATGATGGCCTTCGGCTTCGCCATCATCGAAGGCATCGCCGCCGGCATTATCTCCTACGCCCTGATCAAACTCATCGCCGGCCGCCCGAAAGAAGTCCACCCCATCCTCTACGCCGTAGCCGTAGCCTTAGTCTTGCGCTACGCATTCTTAATGTAACCCCGAATTCCCATTCGGGGTGTTGCTCTTTCTTCCGCAGCGCAACTTCTATCCAAAAGCAAATTCCCCGAATGGGAATTCGGGGTTACATCAGCGCCACCCTTGCATTCGCCGTGCGGTTTCTCGTGTGCTACTCTTTTCCGACAAAGAGGATGACCCTCGGGGAGAAGACGCATGTCGGCATATGTATTGGCACTGGTATTGGCGGCGGGGTTGCCGTCGTGGACATTTGACGATCCCACAGAGGCAGAAGCTTGGGAAGCGAACGCGTTCCTCACCGGTGTGGAGGCGAAAGACGGCATCCTCCGCGCCGAGGCAATCGATTGGGATCCGTTCTTCACCATCCGCGGCCTCGAATTCCCCGCCGCGCCGTGGCAATACATCCGCCTGCGCATCAAGTCCGACAAATCCGGCCAGGGTCAAATCTTCTGGACCGGCGCTACCGAAGGTCCCTACGGCGGCTTCGACCCCAACAAGACCACACCCTTCAACGTGGTCGGCGACAACGAGTGGCACGACGTTATCGTGCTGCCCTTCTGGCAGACCGAGAAGGTCATCCGCCAACTTCGCCTCGATGTCTACGACGGCGCGCACTTCGAATTCGACACGATCGCCATCGAAGCCTGGGACGGCGGCGAAAACCCCGACAGCGCAACCTACACCTGGCCGCAGGACAGCATTGCCACGTCGTGGAAGGAAGTCCCCGGCACGCAGGACCGTTTCGCGCCGCCGCGGCGCCTGGATGTGAAGGGCAAGGGTTGGGCGGCGGTGACCGTGCAATCGACGAAGGCCGCCTCCGCGAGCCTCCTCTGGAGCGCCGCCGACGAACCCAATCTCAAGACCCAGGACTTCGAGTTGCGCGGCGACAATCGCCCGCACACCTACAACCTCGAGATGTCGGGCATCCCCGCGTGGCAAACGCTCGTGGCGCTGGGCCTGCGCCTGCCGTCCGAAGCGACGCTGCAAGGTGTGACGTTGTCCGACACGCCCTCCGGCCCTCCGGAAATAGACGTCGACTACCTCGGCTTCGAGAACGCCGTGAATCGCGTCGGTCGTGAATGCACCGTCGTCGCGCAATTGGCGAACCGTGGCGGCGAAAGCGCCGAAGGCCTCAAGGCAACGCTCAACGCCCCCAAAGGCGTGACCCTCCTCGACGACGCGAAGAAGGATGTGCCGCGCATCGATCTGAGCGACGAGATTCAAATGACGTGGCGCGTGAAGGCCGACACCCCGGGCGTCTATGCCGCGCAACTCGCGCTCGAAGGCGTCGAAGTCGATATTGCCCCGGCGCAGTTGAACTTCCTTGCCGCCGTCGACGTTCCGAAGGCCGACTACGTTCCCGAGCCCAAGCCCATTGCCACCACGGCCGAGGTCTGCGCGTATTACTTCCCCGGCTGGGAAAAAGACGCCAAATGGGACTGCATCCGCGAGGTCGCGCCCATCCGCAAGCCGCTTCTCGGCTATTACGACGAGTCTAATCCCGAGTGCGTCGACTGGCAGATCAAATGGGCCGTCGAAAACGGCATCTCGTGTTTCCTGGTCGACTGGTATTGGACCGCCGGTCAGCAGCACCTTACGCACTGGTTTGACGCCTATCGCAAAGCCCGATACCGCGACCAACTCAAGGTCGCCATCATGTGGGCCAACCACAACGCCCCCAAGACGCACTCCCGCGAAGACTGGCGCAACGTGACGAAGGAATGGATCGACCATTACTTCAACCTGCCCGGCTACTACCGCATCGACGGCAAGCCCGCCGTGTTCATCTGGGCGCCGGGCAACGTCCGCAACGACCTCGGGGGCTCGGCGGAAGTGAAAGCCGCCTTCGACGAATCCCAGCAGATGGCCAAAGCCGCCGGCTACGATGGAATCGTGTTCGCGGCGATGAACGCAATGGGCCCGCCCAGCGACGAGTCGATTCGCATCCTCCACGACGAGGGTTACGTGGGCGTGACGAGCTACCACGAATGGGGCGACGCCGGCGACCTCGCGCCCGATCCCAAACATTGGAACTATCAGGATGTCGTCGACACAGTCGTGCCGACCTGGACCGCCTACAAAACCACAGCCGCCAACGCCGGTGTGACCTACTACCCCGTCGTCGAGACCGGCTGGGACGCCCGCCCCTGGCATGGCAACAAAATGCAGGTCATCGAAGGCCGCACCCCCGAGCGCTTCGAAGCGCTGCTGCGCAAGTCCAAAGAATTCATCGGCAGCGAAGGCCGGCCTATCGTCATCCTTAGCCCCGTCAACGAATGGGGCGAGGGCAGCTACATCGAGCCCGCCGTCGAATACGACTTCGGCATGTACGAAGCCATCCGCAACGTATTCGGTGCCGGCGATCCGGCGTCCTGGCCCCTGAATCTCTCGCCCGCCGACGTAGGCCGCGGCCCCTACGACTATCCCAAATTGCCGCCGGTGGTCTCGTGGGACTTCAAGAAGGAAGCCCCCGAGTGGCGTCCCATGATGGAGGTCTCCACGCCCGCGATCGTTGATGGCGCGCTGCGCTTCAAGACGCTCGGCAGCGACCCGGCCTTGACGGTGGTGCTCGACGGCGTTCGCGCGGCCGAATACCGCGGCATCGAATTCACGATGCAACTGACCGGCACACTACCCGAAAACCCCCGCGGTCAGATCTTCTGGTCGAGCAACGGCGCGAACACGAGCGAGGCGACGAGCATCGGCTTCCCGCTGCAACGGGACGGCCAGCCGCACACCTATACCCTCGATCTCGCCGCGCACCCGCGCTGGCGTGGAAAGATCGCATCCTTGCGTTTCGATCCCTGCACCGCCGCAAACGTCGAAGCGACCATCAGCGACTTTCGCCTCACGCGCTAAAGAACATCGAGCCGAGAATGCCCTGTGGCCACCAAGGACCTCAAAGACAGCAAGGACGAATGCCCCCTCACCCATTGATCGGCCAGGCTCACATGCCTAGAATTGCCGGGGCCGCGCGTGCGGCGGGGAACCGGCTGTAAACGAATTGGGGGCCTTGCATCATGAAATCGGCATTGAAACTGGGAGTCCTTTTCCTCGGCTTAATCTTCGTATTCGCGTGCGCTCCCGGCGAGCAGGCCGCGACGCCGGATGCCTCCGACCCGCCGCCCGCCCCCAAGGGCTACCCGGACATGGACCAGTTCAAGGCGGCAAAGGAACGCGGCGAGATCAAGAACGTCGAAGGCCCCTTCCCCGTGCCGGACGAAGTCAGGCTCCACAAGGATCTCGAATACGCCAACATCAACGGCCAGTCGCTCAAGCTCGACGTCTGCGTGCCGCGTACCCTCGAGAAGCCCGCGCCCACCATCCTTTTTATCCACGGCGGCGGCTGGAGCGGCGGACGCAAGGAAGAGTACGAGTTCTACCTGTACGACTTCGCGAAGCGCGGCTACGTGACCGCCAGCATGACCTATCGCTTCACGCAAATCGCGAAGCATCCCGCGCAGGTGCAGGACTGCAAGACCGCCGTGCGCTGGCTGCGCGCCCACGCCAAGGACTACAACATCGATCCGAACCGCATCGCCGTCATGGGCGGTTCGGCGGGCGGCTACCTGGCCCTCATGGTCGGCTACTCCAACGATCCCGCGCTCGAGGGCGAAGGCAACAACGACCAGAGCAGCAAGGCGCAGGTGGTCATCGACGGCTACGGCCCCACCGATCTCATGGACCCCTTCGTGCGCATGGCGCCGCAGATTACCGGGCTCATGGGCGTCCCCTACGACCAGAACATGGAACTCTATCGCCAGGCCTCGCCCGTGCAAATCGCCACCAGGGACGTGCCGCCGACCGTCATCATCCACGGCACCATCGACCAGACCGTCCCCATCCAGCAGTCGGAAGTGCTCGATGCAAAACTGACCGAACTCGGCGTGCCGCACGTCTTCGACCGCATCGAAGGCTACCCGCACACCGCCGATTCCTTCGAGGGCGTCTACGAGCACTGCAGCGGCGTCATCGACGACTTCCTCAAGGAACACATGAAGTAAGGAACGAGGAAGAACTGCAACCACGAATGACACGAATCTGAATTGGGGAAGCCCGAACGCAGAGATTCGGCTCGTTGCCACGTGCACGGAAAACGGGGACTGTTCCACTTTTGGCAAGCTTCCGGCTACCTGCGAAGCCCACGGCCCAGTAACCGCCCTCGCAGACAACCAGCCCCTACGATCAAAAGTGGAAACTGTCCCCGCTTTCCGCGCACGTGGTAACGGGCCGAATCTCCGCGTTCGGGCTACCCCAGCTCAGATTCGTGTCATTCGTGGTTGCAGCTCTTGGTGTCTTTGTGGTGGTCTTCTTCCAACAAAAAACACCCCCAAGCCTATGAAGCCAGACTTGGGGGTGCCACCAATCCTTAGCGGTCACTTCACCGGCGCATGCCACAGGTTCTCCAGCGGAACCGGCCGCTTTTCCATCCCAGGCCCTTCGACACTCAAATCGAGGCCTTCCTTGCCGCCGGCTTCGAAATAGCCGACGTGCAGCGCGTGATATCCCTTCTTCAACAACACCGCCTGCGAGCGCGTCGTCATCGTGTGCAGGCCGTCGTTATTGATCAGATCCGCGCCGTCCAGGGACATCATACTTCCGTCGTTTGACCCCAGATAGAAAAGGTAGATCCCGTCGGCGGGCGCGAGGAAATATCCCTCAAACGTCAGGCCCACGCGTTCGCGCCGGGGCGTTACGTTCAGCGAAACTTCTTTCGCAACGCCGTTCTCTACCGGCGTCAGCTTGGAAAAGTCGGGCATCAGTTCCCAGCGATCCTCGTAGCCCTTGAACAGCAGTCCCGGCTCGAGCCCTTCCACCGCCTGCGCCTCGCGCGGCGGCATCACCGTTACGCTGGACAGAGACGCGAGATCCTTTTTGTACAACTCGAACGCGCCGCTCGCCCCTTCGCGCATATACGCAACGCCGTTGCGTTCCGCCACCTCAACAAAGCGCTTCATGCGGGCTTCAAAATCGGGACGCAATGAAATCGCACCCGCCTGCTGGTCGAGCGCGTAGATGGCCATCCCTCCCGCGCGGCTGCGCTCGATGATCGCGTAGTCCACGCTCATGCGCGCGGCTTGCACGCGTTCCAACGTCGCCGAATCGCCCGCAACGGCCGCTTCGGCCTCGTTCCACAGCGCATCGGCCTGTTCGAGGATGCCGTTCAGCAGCGGATGGTCCGGGCCGATCCAGATATCCATGTGCAGGTTTTCATTCGCGACCTTGTCGTGGATCAAATCGATGTAATTCCGGATAGGCTTCGCCGCGGGACCGTACACGCCCTCGAGGAATTCGTTGATCGCCGTATTTTCGTCGTAGTCCGGGTTCCACAGCAGCTTCGCGTTCAGGTAGCCGCTCAACGGCGACAACTCGCCGTTCAGCGTGGTGTACACGTCCTGCTCGAAGATACCCCTGACGTTGTTCTTCACGTAGAAGCGGATATTGTCGTCGCGCACGCGCAGGTTCGGGTAGGGCATGAAGTAATGCGCAAACGACGTGTCGTAATTCCACACCCACAAGCGGTCGCACTTCGTCGCCCACTCCTCGACGTCCTTCACGAAAGAAGTATTTTCCGGGCTGTCGCAGGTTTCGAAGGGGTGCGAGAAGCAGCACTCGATGCTGCACAGCCGCACGATGACGTTTGGCTCGGGCCGCAGCGTGCGCGGCGCCTTGCGTGTGTACTGGTAGGCCAGGGTATCGATCAGCTTGTCGGGAAACTCTTGCGCGGCCGCCTTCGCAACCTGGTTCACCAGCGACAGTACCGGCGCCATCTGCGTGCCTTCCGCGTCGGCCAGCGCCGTGCAGCGGTCGCACTGGCAAAAGTGCAGCCAGTCGTTCTGCGACACGGAAAACACCGTCGCTTCCGGATGATCGCGCATACTCTTCAGCGCCGCCTCGGTCACGAGCCGCACGACGTCTTCGTTCGTGCAGCAAAGCTGCGACGGGCTCTTCTGACGCTTGCCGTCGATGAGCGAGAAGTACTCGGGATGCGTGTCGAAATACTGGTCCGGTGGCAGCAACTGATTGAAGGTGTGTACGAAACCGTAATACGTCACCTTGCCGCCGTGCTTGTCCTCGAGCCGCGCCGCGCTGCTGTTCATGCGGTTCCGCGCGGCCCAGTCGCCATCGAAACAGTCCATTACAAACGGCTCGCGGTATTCGAGCGTGGGAATGACCCGCTCGTTCAGCGGCCCCAGCGCCAATGTCTCCCGCTTCGGAATCCGGCTTACCGTCGGGGTAAACCAGCGGCAGCCCAGGTGATCTTCGAGCAGGCCGTACACGCCGTAGAGCGTGCCTCGCGGCTCGCCGCCGGCGATCAACAAATTCTTGCCACGGCTCCGCAGCACGTAGCCTTCCTTGCCCAGCGACGCGATATCGACCTTGCCCTTGGAAAGTTCAGCGAAGTGTTTGTTCGCGCCCAGGACAATCTCCGGCGCCTTGACCGGTGTCGAATCGTCCACGATGGGCAGCTCCGCCCCCGAGATCTCCTTCAGGAAGCGCTGCAGTTCTTGCGCCGCGTACTGCGTCGAGGGCGACGCGTCCTTCGCGACGACGATTTGCGCCTTGGCCACGCCCCCGTCCGCGGCAATCAGCGGCGCCCTGGCGCCTCCAAGGCTTGCACAGCCGGACAATGCCACCACCGCCATCAGGCAAAGAGCCGTCTTAACTAAACCACGCATATTGTCCACCTCCCATCACTAAGCACTGACACCTTCCCGCTACTATCGCCTCTCGCCAATGCCACACGCAACCCAACCACAAAAACAGTAACAAACCACGAATGACACGAATCACACGAATGGGATCTGGGATTGCCTGCGGCCCGTGGGTAAAGCGGCCTTTTCATTCTTCCCATACTTCCCATGACTCTCATAACTCCTATCACTCCCATATGCCCCATGGGAGTTATGAGAGTCATGGGAAGGATGGGAGAAGTGAAAGGCAAGAGTTGGCGACAGCGCCGAGGGCCATCCCAAATTCCATTCGTGTGATTCGTGTCATTCGTGGTTGCCTTTGCTCTTGCAGTTCTTTGTGGCCTTTGTGTCTTCGTGTCTTTGTGGTGATCTTCCCTCACGCGTTGGTCAGCATGCGCTCGAATGCCGTCGGCAGCGGGGTTTCGAAGGTCATCCGCTCGCCCGTCACCGGATGGTCAAACGCCAGCTTATACGCGTGCAGCGCAAGCCGGCCGCCGGGCCCCGTCTTCTTGCCGTAGCGCGGATCCCCCACGATGGGGTGGTTCATCTCGCTCAGGTGAACACGGATCTGGTTGCGCCGGCCCGTCTCGAGTTCGATATCGAGCAGCGTACGCCGCCGGGCAAGCTTCACCACGCGAAAGTGCGTGATGGCATCCTTACCCTCGTCGCTGTTGCGCACGCTGCGGACCTGCAGGTTGGTTTCGTCCTGACCCAGGCGGCTCTTGATAGTCCCGGATGCGCGCCGGATCAGCCCTTCGACCACCGCGTAATACCGCTTCTCGACGTTGCCCCAATTATCCTGCAACGTCTGGCGGATCTCGGTCGTCCGCGCAAACAGCAGCAGTCCCGAAGTCTCCCGGTCAAGCCGGTGCACCACGAACACGCGACCGCGAGTCTTCTCGCGCTTCTGAATGTACTCGTTCAACACATGATGGGCCGTGCGCGTCATCTCGCCCGGCGTGGCCACGCTCAGCAGTCCCACCGGCGTGTTGATCAGAATGAGGGCCTCGTCCTCGTACACGTTGTCCAGCCCCGGCGCGGGCGACGCCTTACTCGTGCCTCGGTCAATCGCCACCTCGTCGCCCGGCGCCAGCGGCTTGTCGTGCTGCGTCACCGCCAGCCCATTTACCGTTATGGCCCCATGTTTCAGAAGCCGCTTGATGTCGCCGCGCTTCTGGTCGGCCAGTTGTTCAAGCAGATAAGCTAGCAACGTAGTCTCGGTTTCGATGCGAAGAATCCGGGGTGCCATGACGTCCTTTCGAAAGCGGGTTGACTTATTGCCCTGTCCCGCAAAGAATAGCAGGATACCTTCGGGAATGCTCCCATAAGACCCATAGGACTTATAAGACCCATCAGGAAGGAACGACACATGGTTCGCATCGATCTGGAATACCTGGGCGACCTGCGCTGCCGGGCGACCCACGGCCCCAGCGGCAATACCCTGCTCACCGATGCCCCGGTCGACAACCACGGCAAAGGCGAGGCCTTCTCGCCCACCGACCTCGTCGCGACGGCCCTCGGCGGGTGCCTGGCGACCGTCATGGGGATTGTCGCGGCACGCGAGGAGATCGACCTGAACGGCATGCGCATCGCCGTGGAAAAGGAGATGACCACGACCTCCCCGCGCCGCATCGCCAAGCTGTCGGTTCGGATCGACATGCCCGCCATCCCCGAGGAGCAGCGCGTCAAGCTCGATCGCGCCGCAAAGCACTGCCCGGTCCACGCCAGCCTCTCGCCAGAAGTGGAAGTGCTGATAGACATCCATTATCCCGTCATCAGCGCCTGATTTTATGGGTACATATGTTGACATATGTATTCTAATTGTCGTATGATTTCATACCATCGGGACGATACCAACCCCGGATCGTCCCATGACAGGCCTTCGGCGGCGAAGCGCCCGCTTCCGCCGGAGGGTGGGCGTGCTGCGGGCGGTTGAGGAGATCCCACTCATGGCCAAGTACAACATCGCGCTGATGCCCGGCGACGGCACCGGTCCCGAAGTCCTTCAGGAAGGCGTCAAGGTCCTCAAGGCCGCGTCCACCCGCTACGGTTTCACCTTCGATTCGACCCTCTACGACCTCGGCGGCGAGCGCTACATGAAAACCGGTGAAACCCTGCCGGATTCCGTCGTCGACGAACTGCGCAAGTTCGACAGCATCTTCCTGGGCGCCATCGGACACCCCGATGTGAAGCCCGGCATCCTCGAGAAGGGCATCCTGCTGAAGGCCCGCTTCGAGCTCGACCAGTACATCAACCTGCGCCCCGTGAAGCTCTACCCCGGCGTCGAGACCCCCATCAAGAACAAGGGTCCCGAAGACATCGACTTCGTCGTCGTGCGCGAGAACTCCGCCGACGCCTACACCGGCATGGGCGGCAACACCCGCGTCGGCACGCCCTACGAAGTCGCGATCCAGAACATGACCTACACCCGCAACGAAGTCGACCGTTGCCTGAAGTACGCCTTCGAGCTCACCCGCAAGCGCAACAAGAACAACACCCTCACGCTCTGCGGCAAGACCAACGTATTGACCTTCGTCTACGGCCTCTGGGAACGCGCGTTCCACGAAATGGGCGCGAAGGACTTCCCCGATGTGAAGCGCGACTACGCCCACGTCGACGCCACCACCATGTGGATGGTGAAGAACCCCGAGTGGTTCGACGTCATCGTCACCGGCAATCTCTTCGGCGACATCATCACCGACCTCGGCGCGATGATCCAGGGCGGCATGGGCGTCGCGGCGGGCGGCAACATCAACCCCGAAGGCGTCTCGATGTTCGAGCCGATCGGCGGCAGCGCCCCCAAATACACCGGAATGAACGTCATCAACCCCATGGCCGCGATCTTCGCCGGCCAGATGCTCCTCGCCCACCTCGGCGAAGAAGAAGCCGCCGCGGGCGTCGAAAAGGCCTGCGCGGACTTCCTGGCCTCGGGCGAACTGAAGGGCCTCTCCGCAAAGGAGATCCAGGAATCCGGCTGGTCCACCAGCAAGATCGGTGATCGCATTGCCGACCGAGTAGCAAAAGCGTAACTCCCATTTCCAAATGGGAGCTCTTGGTATTCGGCGCGGGACGGCCTTCGGGTTGTCCCGCGCATTCTTTTTGGAACCCGTCCCTCGCTTGCGGTAAACTTCATGAATAAACACGATCCGGGCACTGTTGCCAAACAAAGGCAATATCCCTCCCGGTCTTCCTCTTCAACAAGGCGGCAGCCGGGTTCACAATTCTTTCGGGTGGAGGTGGCGTATGCACGATACAAAGGAAATTCCGGCCGTTCGTCCTCAGGACGCTGCCGATCCGCTTTGGGAGACCATTCGCGCCGAGGTGGCCGCGGAAGCAGAGAAGGAGCCCATGCTGGCGAGCTTCCTGTATTCAGTGGTGCTGAACCATCGCAGCCTCGAGGACGCCCTCAGTTTCCTGCTCGCGTCCAAGCTTGAAAGCGGCACCATTCCCTCGCTGTCGCTGCGCGATCTCATGGATGAAGCCTTCAACAACGACCCGGCGATTCGCGCGGCCGTGCGCGCGGACATCCGCGCGGTATGCGAACGCGATCCGGCGTGCAGGGGCTTTTCCATTCCGCTGCTGTATTTCAAAGGTTTTCACGCCCTGCAGTCCTACCGCGTGGCGAATTACTACTGGCAGCAGGGCCGCGAATCGCTCGCGCTCTTCCTTCAGAGCCGCATCTCGAAGATCTTCTCGGTCGACATCCACCCCGCCGCGCGCATCGGCTCCGGCATCCACATCGATCACGCCACGGGCGTGGTCATCGGCGAGACGGCCGTGGTCGAGGACAACGTCTCGATGTTCCACGAAGTCACCCTCGGCGGCACCGGCAAACAAACCGGCGACCGCCATCCCAAGATCCGAAAGTTCGTCATGCTCGGCGCGGGCGCCAAAATCCTGGGCAACGTCGAAGTGGGCGAGGGCTCCAAGGTCGCCGCGGGCAGCATGGTCCTCAAGGACGTGCCACCGCACTGCACCGTGGCGGGCGTCCCCGCGGAAATCGTCCGCGATCACACCGAGCAGCAACCCGCCCTCGAAATGGACCAAAGCCTGCCCAACGGAAAATAAGAGAAGATCCAAGATCCAGGCAACAAGAAAGAGATGCGGTTATAGAGTTGATGCGCTCTCTTTCTTGGACTGGCAATGCGCATGCGAAATAGTTAGAATACTCGTTCATGATGGGGAGGCATATTTCGCTTAAAAGGGCGGAGGCGCCCCTCGGGGGATCGGAGAAGCAGGAGAATACACATGTTCCGCGGTTCAATTGTCGCGCTCGTCACGCCGTTTAAGAGCAATTCGGACGTCGATTTCGACGCCTACGGGCGGCTGATCGACTGGCAAATCGAACAGGGCATCGACGGCATCGTCCCCTGCGGATGCACGGGCGAAGCGGCCACCCTCTCGCACGACGAGCAGGAGCAGGTCATCCGCTTTGCGACCGAACGCATTGCGGGCCGGGTGAAGGTCATCGCCGGTACCGGGTCCAACAGCACCCGCGAAGCCCTGCGCCTGACCCAGTACGCCAAAGAGGTCGGTGCGGACGGCGCCCTCCTCATCACGCCGTACTACAACAAGCCAACCCCGGCCGGGCAGATCGCCCATTACAAGACCATCGCGGAAGCCGTGGACATCCCCATCGTGCTCTACAACGTCCCGAGCCGCACCGGCACCAACGTGCTCCCCGAGACCGTCGCCGAGTTGAACAAGGTCCCCAACATCGTCGCCGTGAAGGAAGCCGCCGGCAGCGTCGATCAAGTCTCCCAGATCCGCGGCTGCTGCGACATCACCGTACTCTCCGGCGACGACAGCCTCACGCTGCCCATGATGTCCGTGGGCGCCACGGGCGTTATCTCCGTTGCGGCCAACGTCGTTCCCGCGCAGTCGGCCCAGCTCTGCCGCGAATTCGACAACGGCAACCTTGCCGCCGCGCAGAAGCTCCACTTCGAACTGCTGCCGCTCTTCAAAGCCCTCTTCATCGAGACGAACCCGATGCCGGTCAAGGCCGCGCTCGCGTACATGGGCCTCATCGAAAACAACCTGCGTCTCCCCTTGACGCCGATGCAGGAAGCCAAGTTCCCGCCGCTCGAAAAAGCGCTCAAGGATCTCGGCATCGCAAAGGGCGCCCTCAGCGCGGCCCTCTCGAAGTAACCACTAGTAACTAACAACTAGTCACTAAGGGATTCACGATGAAGATCTGCATGGCGGGAGCGGCGGGACGCATGGGCCGCCGCATTCTGGAACTCTCGACCGCGACCGACGACATTGGGATCGGCGGCGCGCTCGAAGCGCCCGCGTGCGCGGGCATCACGTTTACAGTCGGCGGGGAATCGGGCAAAGCCATTGCCGTCACCACATCCGCCGACGCCGGCGCCGAGTTGGCGAAGGCCGACGTACTCATCGATTTCACCGGTCCGGAGGCCTGCCTTGCCAACGTGCAGGCCGCCGTCGCCGCAGGCAAACCGGTCGTCATCGGCACCACGGGCCTGAACGCCGAGCAAAAGGCCGTGCTGGCCGAATGCGCGAAGAAGGTGGCCATCGTCCACGCGCCGAACATGAGCGTGGGCGTCAACCTGCTCTTCAAGCTCACGCGCCAGGTCGCGGAAATCCTCGGCCTCGATTACAACGTCGAGATCACCGAGATCCATCACAACCAGAAGAAGGACAGCCCCAGCGGCACGGCCGTACGCCTGGGCGAATGCGCCGCGGCGGGCCTTGGCCTCGATTACCAAGCCGACACCGTTCACGGACGCGAAGGCATCGTGGGCAAGCGGCCCGTGCGCGAGATCGGCATGCACGCCATTCGCGGCGGCGACGTCGTCGGCGAACACACGGTCAGCTTCTTCGGCCAGGGCGAGCGCATCGAACTCACGCACAAGGCGCACAACCGCGACAATTTCGCCAAGGGTTCGCTCGTGGCGGCGCGGTTCGCGGCGACCGCCAAACCCGGGCTGTACGACATGCAGGACGTTCTTGGGCTCAAATAAACTGCTGCGGGGATCGGTCGTCGTCGACGGGTCTCCGCTTTTGTTTTTCGCGCTCCTGCCCAGCTTGCATCCGCGTCTTTTTGCTGCATACGATCCGAATGCGGTCTACGCCGGTTTGCGAATGAATCCGCATGCTGTTTCGCGGATTCAGGCGCAAAACGGCTCATCCCGAAGACGCGGATGGAAACGCAAAGCGGTCTAGAAACTTGTCAACCATCCCATGACGCGTGGCCCTTTTCTCGGACGGCACCCTCAAGCCGCGTGGCGCAGTCGCGTGGCTTGAAGGCGCCATCCGGCAGCCACGCACCCATCAATCGACGGCTTGCGGAGCACTGGATTGGGCCTTTTCGCGTTCTCGGGTTATAATTAGCACGAGGGCCGGCGCGTCTTCTTGCGTCTGCACACTCCAGCTGAATCCACCCCCCTTTCAATCCCTGTGGTAATGCCACGCCCTTTAGGGGTCACCCCACCAGAATCGGCATGTTGCGCCGATCCCAAGGAGAGACTGCTATGAAGAACTTCCTGAGTATTGCGTGCGTATTGGCGCTGATAACCGCATCGGCCCTGCTGAGCGCCGGATGCAAGATGCAGCGCGAAGCCGACGAGACGAGCGACTCAACAACGGGTTCCACGTCGGATACGGGCCTGGGCAGCACCACGCCGCCCAGCACGACCACCACCACGGGTTCGGGCATGTCGCAAAGCGACGCGGGCTCCAGCGCGGGCGTTTCCGGCAACACCGATACCGGTCCGGGCGCTGCGCCGGGTGCCAGCGGCAGTTCCACCGATCGTGCAACCGGCGGAGCAACCGGCGGCGCAATGGACTCCACCGGAGGACCGGCCGGTTCCACCAGCAGCGCTACCGGGAACACGAGTGCCGGCAGTGGCGCAGCCGGCGGTAGCGCAGGCGGTGGCATGTAGCCGTTAGGGGTTCGAACTGTTCGCGATGCCCCAAGTTTCGGTGAAGCGGGACTTGGGGCGCCCTTCTTCTCAGCCCTAAGCCGGTTGCGAATGAATCCGCGCGCGTTTTCGCGAATTCAGGCACAAGACGGCCCATCTCTCAGACGCGGATGGAAACGCAAAGTGGTCCAGGGGCCAAAATAAACCGCGACCCAAATCGCGGAATTCTGTTTACGAGTCGGTCCGGTAATCTCAGAACTCGCCCCTTACGGTTGCTCGATCAAGCGCTACATCGCTAGACCGAGTCTTGATCGGTGGTTGCCGGACGCGGATCGCGCCCTATGGCGCGGACATGCTCCTCGACCACTTCGGACGGGGAATCCTTGATGAGCTTGTGAAAGGCGAGAAAAATGAATGTAACATCGTCCGCCACACCGATTCCAAACAGGGGCAGTAACAGGTCCGGCACCACGTCAAACGGCATCAGCAGGTAACCCACGGCCAGCCCACAGTAGATCTTCAGGCGCCTCGGTACGCGTGGGTCGCGCAGGAGCCGTGCCGACAGGCGCAACAGGTTCGGCAGATGGTAAAAGAAATTGAAGACCGTTTTTGGGCTCAGACCCTTCTGGCTGTGCATGAAACGCACGAACTTGATGATTCGAGACATTAAGTGGGTATCCTATTGAAAATCGCGCCGTGGGCGCGCGAAACGGCCGAGTTCTGAGGTCACGCCGTAATGGTACCCGATTTTGCGCCGTGTCGGGGAAGAGGGAACGAGGCACTCTGATGTGACCCTGAATTCCCATTCGGGGTCTTTGAAGTGCAAGCGTCACGCTGCGAAGAAAAGCGAAGACCCCGAATGGGAATTCGGGGTTACATGAGAGCCACCTCTTCCGAGCCTTGGCCTTGCTGGGCATCGTGGGCCGGCGGAAAGGTTCGGTCGCCCCTGGATTGAAGGGTTATATGGAAACGAAGATCGCTACGGGATCGAGAATTTGCGGGTCCTGGTTCCCGGTAGGTTCGTTCATGAAGGCTTGAAAACAATCTTGCGCATGCTTCTCGATGGCGGGCAGGTCCGTGGGAGACACATTTAGCGCGGTACACTGCCAGAGGTCGGTGGGAATGAAGGCATCGCCAACGCGTTCGGCGGAAAGTTCAAGCGCAAACACGCGTCCGCCCGCGACAAAGTACACGTTGCCGGTCAGGGCTTCCGCGCCCACGCCTGCATTGTCGGCCACGCGCGCGCGCACGCCGCCGAAGGCAACGGCCCTGGCATCGGTCCAGGTACCGCCTTTGGCCTCGATGTCGGCGCGAATGCGGGCGAGAATGGCTTGGCGAAGCGGAGCTTCCGCGGGAGAAGTCCAGGGCGAGCTTGCATCGGGGCGGCTTTCCGCGGACACCTTGGCGCCCCCCAAAAGGGACGACGGCTCCGAACTCGAAAGCAATTGGAGGTTGATCTGTCCGTCGCGCACCCATTGAAAGGCCGTCGAGGCCATATGGGCGATGGCGCGGTTGTCGTTGGAGCCGTGCAACCAGGCCCACATGCCCACCGCGGCGATCAGCCCGAGGAAGGCCATCGTTCCGTAACGCTTATGGAACGGCTTTGCCCGGCGCGGTTGACGCACGCGGCCGACGTCGGCCCAAAGACTCGGTTCAAATTCCAGTGGCTTGCCCCAACGGCTCGATCGGCCCGCTCCGAACAGTTCCGTCTTCATCGCGAATCCCTTCGCCCTCTACGCAAGTGCGTGGCCCCTGCCCCCGGTTCACAAGTCCATGCCGGCTCACCCCGCCGCACGCACAGACACCACGCTTGCGTTTTTGAATTTGCTACGATGGATCTAACTCTGGTCGTATCCTCAGCGCGTTTTGATTCGCAACTCCGAGACCGGAATGCTGAAATGTGCCGCATCGCCAAGAATAAGTGTGGGTCGCCCCTGCGAGCGACCCACATTTCCTACACAATGCCGTACCCGCTCGCAAGGAGCATCATCGTCACGGTAGGCAACATAAACGAAATTAGTCGAGGAAACCGTCTACGGTATCCGCCAAACCGTTGAGAACGGGGGCGATCTTCGCATTCAGCTTGCCGACAAGGCTGCCGTATTCCTCGAACACAAAACCGCCGGGGATCAGTCGGTTGACGAGGTCGCCGGCTTCCATACCGAAAATGCCATACGCCGAAACCGCCGGTTTCGTGACGCCAGAGATATGCTTCATCTTGGTCTACGCCTCCAATTAAACTCGCGCTGGAATGACTACCTTGCGCTTAGCCGCTTACAAGTAAGTGCTAATCCAGGTGTGGATTAGTCGCCAGGAAGAATGTTCTTGATCTCTTCCTTGTTGAATCCGTCCAGACCCGGCGTGTTCAGCTGGAAGGTGTCTACAAGCACGCCGACGGCGGCGCGGAAAGCACCGAGAGGAGCGAAAGTGCCCCAAATCGGCAATTCGACGGCACTTGCCGGCGTTTCGGTGGCAGAAATCGACTTGATGTGCTTCATCATTTTCATCCTTACGTGGTCTACCGGATCTCGTGATCCGCTCATCCGGCAGTTCCCAGTCAGCGCTCCACATGTTTGTTTAGGGGACACAGCGAAAGAGCTTGTGATAGGGTAGCGAGCTAACGGCACCACATGCCAGACTCTTTCGCTGCGAAGCACAACTTCCTCTGGGAACGTTTTACTTCTGAAGTAGATCGTTGAGTTCGTCTGCGAGCCAATTCTGGCGCTCGGGGGTCAATCCCAAGCCACGGAAAATGTTCTTGAACTCGAGGAAAGACGTGTATTCTGCGCAAGCCGGCTTCGTGTTGGACAGCACCTTAACATGCTTCATATGCGTTTCACCTCCCTTCTCCTTCCACTAGAAAATGCCTGTGGCATCTCCCGCGTTTGTCTTCAACCCCAAGGCCTTCTGGGTCCCTGGGTCGGAAAACCTGCCATATTGTGAACTATTTCCCTAACGGACGCAAGCATTATTTCGGCGTGTTATGAAGCACGCCACGGAGACGCGAAACTGCCCCCCCTGTAAAGAAAGGCGCCGCGCTCGTTACCCGCCCGCTTGCCCGAGGTAATCGAAGAGATTCAAATCTCCGCCCTGCAGAATCACGTCGGCCACCGCCGTCCAGATGGCGTCCGCCGATGAAAAGAAACTGTTCAATTCGGTCACGTATCGGTTGAGCTCGTCTATTTGGATCAGCAATTCCAGGGTTTGATCCTGGAATCGTGCTATGGCTTCTTCGGAACCCAAGGCAGCGTAAACGCCCTCGAGGCCGAGTAAGGATTGTTGCTGCGCATAGAGCCCTGCGGATTCCACAAGAGAAAGTGACGCCCCGCTCGCTACCTGTTCGCCGAGTTGTTCGACAGCCTCATACACTTGCCGCGCCTCGGCGAGAGAATTCTGTTCCGCATATGACCTGCCGTATTCTAACAGGTCGTTGGTTAACGTGTAAAGAAAATTGTATTCATTGTTTCCGGCAGTAAGGGCCGCCAACAGCCGGGCCGTCTCCGCCGGCATGCCCGCCGCGGTAAGCGCTTCCTGGCGTGCGTTGGCGCTCTCCAGGGCGAAAACGTTGGCGGTCGTAAGCTGCTGCGCTTGGCGAAGGGCCTCCAGCGCGGCCGCCGGATCGCTGCTCCGGAATAGAACATCCGCCTCCAGGAAATAGGGCAGCGCATTGTTCGGGTCGAGGCTCTTCCAGTATTGGATCTCCTCCAACGTCATGAGCGTGGTGGGATCCTGAGCCGCAGGCTTGGGCGCCAAGGGATTGATAACCGGGGTGGCCTCGTCTTCGGTTCCGGTCTGGGCCTCCCGGTTCAGCTGCGTGGCCGCCTTGAAACGTAGATAGGCGTTATCCGGGTACCGACCCACTGCCGTCAAGAGCGCCGTAGCCGCTTCCTTGCCTTCGAGCGACTCCGCCACACCGGCCATCGCCGTGGCCGAAAGGTCCGTGCGCGCGATTAGTTTGCGGGCGTCTTCGGGTGTGAGGCTTGCCCAACGAACAAGTTGCGCGCGCGCATTCTCGTCGGTCCCCGCCTTCTGCCGTGTGCGGGCCACCTCGTCAAAGGTGATCGTCCGCAGGTCGGGCGGTTTCGTGGTCTTCATGGCATGGTGAGGAGAGGCCTTGGAACTGCCTACCGGTGTGAGATTCACGAGTAGTTCGCGACTGGTCTCAAGGGTCTTCAACGATTCCGGGCTGGCTTTTACGGGCCTGCTCGGGACCGTGGCCACCGGACGCCCCGGCGCGGGTGTATTGTCGGGAACCATTTCTCTATACAGGCCGCGTACTGCGAAGACGGCGAACACCGCCGCGGCAACGGCCGCCCCCACGCGCCAGGGAAAGGTCGGACGCGGTCGAATGGGGACTACGTTGGGGCGGTCGGCTTCCTGCACGGAACGGAGCACGGCGTCGACCAGATCGATGGAAGGAGCGGAAGCCGTCAGCGTATCGCCCATCGCTTTGAGGTCGGCATCGATGCCCAGGAGCCACGCGTGATGTTCCCGGCAGGCGGTGCAGGTCTCCAGGTGGGCGCGGAGCTGCGACGCCTCACTCGGCTCCAATTCGCCCTCAATGAGGTCGAGGAGCCGTTCCTGGAGATTCTCACACGCGCTTACGTTCACACATCGTCCCTATCGTCGGCGTACTTCTTCTGCAGCCCTTTCAACAATCGATGCAGCCGCGTTCGCACGGCCCCCTCTGTCGAGCCCACAATGTCCGCGATGTCCCGGGCGGACATGCGCTGAAAAAA
>JAVEWL010000305.1:0-6716 GCA_034004565.1 FCB group bacterium
GCACGAGCACGAAAAAGACGGCCGTTCCTGGAAATGGCGGATGAACCAGCCGGCTTGGGGGTGCCACAAAACATGGGGGTGAGGGCATACTCCTCCTTTCTACAGGTCTCTGTAACGAACTGTTGTTTCCCGCCCACTTACTCTGAAGTGTTCCTCAAGACTGGCGGCGTCCCACCTTACCCACTTGACGAAAGGGCAAACCTAACGTATAATTCAAATGAGCATTTCAATTAGGCGTTGCGATTGCGGAGGTTATACCGATGAACGAGCGGCGGCGAGGCGAAGACACCAAGGATCGCATCCTCGAAGAAGCCTGCAAGGTCTTCGCCGAGAAAGGCTACCGCGACGCCACCCACGCCGAAATCTGCAGCCGCGCGGGCAGCAACGTCGCGTCCATCAACTACTACTTCGGCTCCAAGGAAAACCTCTACCGGGCGGTGTTCGACCATCTCCGGCAAAAGGTGGAGCGCATGTGTCCGCTGGACGGCAACCTTTCTCCCACGGCGTCGCCCGAGAAACGGCTCGAGGCCTTCATTCGTGGCCACCTGAGCCGGATATACAACCCCGAGCTGATGGGCGACCTGCACCGGATCCGTATGGCCGAGATGTTTGATTCGACGGGCCTGCTCGACGAATTGCTGCAGCGCCAACTGGCCAAGGACCGCGAGCAGGTGCAAGCGATCCTTCGCGAACTGCTCGGCGCCGGAGCCTCCCAGCGCAACATCGAATGGTGTGAGATGAGCATCGTGGGGCAGTGCTTCCTGGGCGGACCCGGACCGTCCGACAAGGGACCCCGCGCCCTTTTCGGACTCAACGCGGACGAAGTGGACCATCTGACGGACCATATCCTGAGATTTTCGCTGGCGGGCATAAAGGCGATTCGCCGTAAAGCGCAGAGCAACGGCGAGCGGAAGGAAAGCGGTAGGAAGTCATGAGCACGTCTGAATTAGATCCAACATCCGACATCGCAAAGACCCTGGAATTGGGCACTTCCCGCTCCAGGCTGTCCCGGATCGTACGGTATTTGTTGCTTATCTGCCTGCTCGCGGGCGGCGTGGCGGCGGGCGCGTATTGGCTCAAGGACGAGACGCGAAACGCCGTTCAATACGACACCGTGCCTGTGGAACGCGGCGACCTCGTCGTTACCGTCAGCGCCACGGGCACGCTCGAACCCATCACCCAGGTGGACGTGGGCATCGAGGTCTCGGGCACGATCAAGACCGTTGAAGTCGACTACAACGACAATGTCGAAGTCGGCCAGGTGCTCGCGCGGCTCGACACCTCGAAGCTCGAAGCGCAATCCCTGCAATCCGAGGCCTCGCTCAATGCGGCAAAGGCCAAGCTCACCCAGGCCCAGGCCACCGTCGAGGAGGCCAAGGCACAGATGGCCCGCCTCGAAGAAGTCCGCAAACTCAGCGGTGGCAAGATGCCTTCGCAAAGCGATTTCGACACGCAGAAGGCCTCGCTTGCCCGCGCCCGAGCCGACGAAGGCAGCGCGAAGGCCTCCGTCGCGCAGGCGCAGGCCACCCTGGACGCCAACCGCTCCGACCTCAAGAAGGCGGTGATCGAATCGCCCATCAAGGGCGTGGTGCTCGAGCGCGACGTCGAGCCCGGCCAGACCGTGGCCGCGCAGTTTCAGTCCCCCGTGCTCTTCACGCTCGCCGAAGACCTCGCGCAGATGGAATTGATGGTGGACGTGGACGAAGCCGATGTCGGCCAGGTCGCCGCGGGCCAGGAGGCTACGTTCACGGTCGACGCCTACCCCGATCGCGTCTTCCCTGCGACCACGACGCAGGTCCGCTACGGCTCGGAAACTGTCGACGGCGTGGTTACCTACAAGGCCGTGCTCAAGGTCGACAACTCGGAACTCATCCTGCGCCCGGGCATGACCGCAACGGCCCAGATGACCGTCAACAAACGCGAGAACGCGCTCCTGGTGCCCAACACCGCGCTCCGCTACACACCACCCAAGGTGGAAACTGAAGAGAAGGCGGAGGGTGGCAGCATCATTTCCTCGATCCTGCCGCATCCGCCGCGCGAAGAATCGACCCCGCGCGACGATCCCAGCGCCAACGGCAGAGAACAGGACGTGTACGTTCTCCGGGACGGGCAGCCCGTTGCCGTGCACATCGTCAAAGGCGTGAGCGACGGCCGGCGTACGGAAGTGCTCGAGGGCGCGCTCGAACCCGGCATGAAGCTCATCACAGACACGGTGGCGCCGAAATGAGTACCGCGTCAACCGTCGAACCGTTGATCGAACTGGCCTCGGTGCGCAAGGTCTACGGCACGGGCACGGCCAGCATGGAAGCCCTGCGCGGCGTGGACCTGCGCATATACCCCGGCGAATTCGTCGCGGTGATGGGCCCCAGCGGCTCGGGCAAGAGCACCTGCATGAACATCCTCGGCTGCCTCGACACGCCCACCGGCGGTTCGTACCGCTTCAAAGGCGTTGAGGTCGGCGACCTCACCCGCAAGCAGCGCGCGCTCCTGCGTCGCCACTATCTCGGCTTCGTGTTCCAGGGCTTCAACCTTCTTAACCGCACCTCGGCGCTCGAGAACGTCGAACTGCCGCTCATCTACCGCGGCGAATCCATCCGCACCCGCCACCGCCGCGCGGGCGAAGCCATCGCGGCCGTAGGCCTGCACGGCTGGGAACACCATACCCCGGGCGAACTCTCCGGAGGCCAGCAGCAGCGCGTGGCCATCGCGCGCGCCATCGTTACCAGCCCCATTGTGCTGCTCGCCGACGAACCGACGGGCAACCTCGATTCGGCCCGCAGCATCGAGATCATGAACCTGCTGACTTCGTTCAACCGGGACCACGGCATCACAATCGTGATGGTCACGCACGAGCCGGACATGGCGGCGTTTGCCAAGCGCGTTGTGCAGTTCAAGGACGGCCTCATCGCGACCGACCACAAGAACGGGGGGGCCAACTGATGCTTGGAAACGCACTGCTGCTGGCCCTGCGCGAACTGCGCCGCAACGTCATGCGGTCATTCCTGACGATGCTGGGCATCATCATCGGGGTCGCGGCCGTCATCATCCTCGTTACCCTCGGCGGCGGCGCGACCAAGCAGGTCACCGAGCAGATATCGAGCCTGGGCAGCAACCTCATGATGGTCAGCCCCGGCAAGCGCATGGGTCCCGGTCAAGGCTCCGGCGCGGCGCCGTTCAAAGTCGCCGACGCCGAGGCCATTGCCCGCGAGATACCTTCGCTCCTGGCGGTCGCCCCGACTTCCGGCAGCGCCATGACCGCCGTCTACGGCAACGAAAACTGGTCGAGCCAGGTCACCGGCACGACCGAGCAATACTTCACAGTGAGCAACCGGAAACTTACCGCTGGCCGCGCCTTCACCGACTCCGAATCGCGCACCGGCGTGACCGTCTGCGTCATTGGCGAGACGGTCCGCGGCAAGCTCTTCGGCGCGCAAGATCCTATTGGCAGCAAGATCCGTCTCAACAAGATCTCCTTCGACGTCATCGGCCTGCTCGAGGCCAAGGGGCAATCCTCGATGGGTAGCGACCAGGACGACGTGATCATCATTCCCCTGCGCACCTTCCAGCGGCGCGTCGCGGGCAACGAGGACGTGAGCCTCATCCAGGTCTCCGTGAAAGACGGCGTGTCCACCGACAAGGTGAAGGTGGATATCGGCCGTCTGATGCGCGAGCGGCGCCACCTCGCCCCGAACGAGGAAGACAACTTCCACGTCATGGATATGAAGGAAATCTCGAGCATGCTCTCCGGCACGACCCGCGTGCTGACGGGACTGCTGGGAGCCGTCGCCGCGGTGAGCCTTCTCGTCGGCGGCATCGGCATCATGAACATCATGCTAGTGTCGGTCACCGAGCGTACGCGCGAGATCGGCACCCGCCTCGCCATCGGCGCCCTCGAGTGGGAGGTGCTGCTCCAATTCCTGGTCGAGGCGATCGTGCTGGCCTGCTCCGGAGGTCTCATTGGCATCGTGTCCGCGCTGGGCATCTCCTACCTGCTTGCGAGCCTCTTGCAGGTGCCCTTTGTGTTCAACGCGCCCATTGTGCTCGTCGGCTTCCTGTTCTCGGGCGCCATCGGAATCGTGTTTGGCTACTTTCCCGCAAGGAAGGCCGCCCGGCTCGATCCCATCGAGGCGCTGCGCCATGAGTAAGAATCGACAGATTCGGCGGAGAAGAAGTATGTGCAACAAGGCAACATTTTGGGTGGGCGCGGCGATGACGCTGCTGCTGGCCGGATGCGTGACCGGACCCGATTACAGGCGGCCAGAACTGAACACGCCGACAGCGTACAAGAGCGCCACGCCCGCCGAGACGGCCCCGCCCGATCTTACCCGCGACTGGTGGCGGCTATTCAACGACTCCGAACTGAACGCGCTGGCGGAAGAGGCCGTTTCCGCGAACCAGGAACTCAAGGCCGCGATCGCGCGCGTCGAGCAATCGCGTGCCTCGGCGCGCTCCGTCAAGAGCGCCTTCTTCCCGGTCGTAACGCTGGACCCTTCGGCGAACCGCGCGCGTACGCCGGGCAGCGAAGCCGAAGACGCCTCGCTCGATGAGAAGCTCTCCCAGGCCTCCTCGAAGATTGGCCAGGTGACGAACCTCGTGAACAGCCTCAATTCCACGACCGGCGGCGGCGCGGCGTCGAGCGCTTCGGCCTTGCGCGGTCTCTTGTCCGATTCTTCCACCAACTCCGACGTGCCCGCGACCACAAGCAGCCGCTACCAGGTTCCTTTCGACCTCTCCTACGAGATCGACATTTGGGGCCGCGTGCAACGTTCCTACGAATCCGCGCAGGCCCAGGCCCAGGCAACGGTCTACGATCTCGAAGTGGTTCGCCAGACCCTGCTGGCCGATCTCGCGCGAAACTACTTCAACTTGCGCTCCTTCGACGCCCAATACGAAATCCTTACCCGCAACCTCGCGCTCTATCAGGAGCAGGTGGACCTGACCTCGAACCAGTACATAGCCGGCCTCATCAGCGAAACCAACCTCTTGCAGGCGCAGGTGCAACTGGAATCGACCCGCGCCCAGGCCGCCGACACCCTGCGCCAACGCACCGACCTCGAGCACGCCATCGCCATCCTGCTCGGCCGCGCGCCCGCGCAGTTCACGCTCGACCCGCGCCCCCTCGATGCGACGCCGCCCGTCGTGCCGGCCGGCATGCCCGCCGACATCCTGCTGCGCCGGCCCGACGTCGCCGAAGCCGAGCAGAACCTCGTTTCCGCCAGCGCCGAAATTGGCGTCGCACAGGCCGAATTCTTCCCCTCGGTCAAACTCACAGGCTCCGCCGGATTCCAGAGTTCCGACATCAAATCGGTCCTGGACTGGAGCAACCGCACCTGGTCCCTCGGCCCCAGCGTGTCCGTGCCCCTCTTCAAAGGCGGCCAGCTCAAGGCCAACCTGCAACAGGCCCGCGCGCGCTACGACGAACTCGAAGCCTCCTACCGACAGACCGTCCTGAGCGCCTTCGTGGATGTCGAAGACGCCCTGACCGACCTCCACATGCGCGCCGACGCCGCCGAAGCCCAGGCCAAGGCCGTCGCCGCCGCCCGCGAATATCTCCGCCTAACCCAGATCGAATACCAGAGCGGCGTCGTCGACTACCTCAACGTCGTCAACGCCGAACAAACCCTCATCAACAACGAGCTAACCGAAGCCCAAATCCTGAACCAGCGAATGGTCTCGACCGTCCTCCTGATGAAAGCCCTCGGCGGAGGCTGGCAAGCCGGCTGACTGCAATAGCCGCGAAAGAACGCAAAGAGCACAAAGAGAATTCGTAATACTTTAGCCGAATGCCGGAGAGCTTTTGACCGGGTGGCACCTTCAAGCCGCGTGACGCAGTCGCGTGGCTTGTGGGTGGGATCGACGCCAAAGACTGCCCCCTCACCCCAACCCTCTCCCCCGATGGGGGTGAGGGGGACAATCCACGCAGTCGCACCCGGCTTTCCCCCTCGCCCCCAGCGGGGGAGTGGGTTTTACAAGGGTGAGGGGGCGGTCTTTCGCGTCGATCCCACCCATACGCCACGCGAGCGTCACGCGGCTTGAAGGTGGCACCCGGACAAAACCTCTCCGGCGTTTGGCTAAAGTGTTACGAGAATTCTTTTCTTCTTTGCGCTCTTTGTGTTCTTTCGCGGCTATCGCGCTCCCGAATTCTTCAGCATATCAAGGCGTGCTTTCCGCCACGTCTTCCTCATAGCCCTCCATAAAGAGCCCCTTGAGCCGCTCCGTGCGTGCCAGCGTCAATTCCGTGGCGGACTTCGCCGCGACAACCAGCGCATCGGACTCCTCGTATGCCGCGGCCTCCGCCTTAACGCAAAGATCCCGGTACTCGAGCCATGCCCGTTGCGCCTCCTTCACCTTGGCATTCGGCTCAGGCGACATGAAGTCCTTGTAGACCTTGTTCAGCTTGTCGTCGGCCTTCTTCAATGCCGCCTGCTGCGCCTCCAACGACGGAAGGCCCATCGTATTCCGCGCCACACCTTCCGGCAGCATTCCCTTAAGCCGCGCCGTCTTTTCCTTGGTCAGGTCGGCGTGGCCCTGCAAGACAACCATCGGCTGAATACTGCCGCCCTCGTACATCGCGCCTTCCGATTCCGCGCAAAAATCGCGATACTTCATCCTCGCCCGCTGCGAGTCCTTCTACGCCGCCGTGCCCGCGTCGTCCAGCGAGGCCAGGAGGGCCGTGTACACCGCGGGCCGCTCGGCAGCGGCCTTCTTCCGCGCGG
>JAVEWL010000306.1:0-6684 GCA_034004565.1 FCB group bacterium
CACAACTTGCCCTGCCGGAAGACGCGCAGGGCTTGCATGCCGTCGCGCGATGAGGCTCCTAACCATTCGCCGCGCCAGTCGGCCTTCTCGTCGAAGCCGTAGGTCGCCACCTGGCTGTAGGCATGCTCCTTCAGCGCGAGAGACCCGGCATTATCCGCGCAGGTGAGCAGCCAGCCGGTGCGCGGGATCTGCCGCAGCATGCGCTGGAAGGCGAGTTCGATTTCGGCAAGGTCACGGTAGATGTCGCCGTGATCGAATTCCACCGACGTGACTACGGCAATCTCCGGGATGTAATGGAAAAACTTCGCGCGCTTGTCGAAGAAGGCGGTGTCGTATTCGTCGCCTTCGATGACGAAGGGCACACCTTCCTCCCCCAGCTTCGCCGAGTGCGGAAAGTCCAGAGGTTCGCCGCCGATGAAGTAGCCGGGGGCGAAACCCGTCTTTTCGAGGACGAAGGCGGTCAGGGTAGTGGTGGTGGTCTTGCCGTGCGTGCCGCAAACTGCGATGGGCCGGCGCGGACGCAGCACAACGTCCTTCAACCATTCCGGCAGGCTCATGTAGCGCAGCTTGCGTTCCAGGGCGGCCTCGACTTCGGGGTTCCCTCGGCTCAGCACATTGCCCAGCAACACGACGTCGGGGTCCCAATCGAGGTTCTCCGCGCGATAGCCGTCGTACACCTGCACGCCCAGTTGCTCGACCATGTGCGAGGTCGGCGGATATAGGGGATTGTCACTCCCCCGCACTTCCCAGCCCGCCTCGATCGCCAGCCGCGCGCCCGCCACCATGGCCGTCCCGCCAATGCCCGAAATATGCACCCGCGGCTTCCGCCCGCTCACCCGTTCCAACAACATATAGTCTCCACCTTCCCTGTGGCTAAAGCTACCTAACGTAGCTCCCCTTTCCAAGGGGAGTCTTCGGCCGAAGCCAAGAACTCCCCTTGGAAAGGGGAGCTACATCCCCGAAAGATTGTGCGAGGCATTATACGCATCGGTGCAGTGCGGTGCGTAGCCGCACCGCAACTCCTCCGGCTTGCGGCCCGTGGTACAATCTCGGCGACATTCACCAAACCACCGCCCTCGTGGTTTCCAACACAGCACCACAAACCATTATCGCCCCAACCCCTTGGGCAAGGAGCGATGAGACATGAACCATCCTGCAAATATCGGCGATGACCTCGTGCTCAAGGTTGCGGAACGCGTGCGGCATCTTGCGTCCGAGAGCGCCGACGTAGCCATTGAGAAGGTCCAGTTGCACTCGCGGCTCATTCAGGACCTGGGACTGGACAGCCTTGCCATGACCGAATTCCTGATGGCCATCGAGGACGAGTTTGGGGTGACGGTCGACGAGGATATGGGCAAGAACATCTTCATTGGGCAGATCAACACGGTTGGCGATGTGGTTCAGGCCGTGTTTACGCATTGGGGCACGGGGACGCCTCCGCGGCCGGAATGGCGGGGGCTCGTGCCGGAGACGCCGAAGGTGGAGTTTGCGCCGTTCACGCAACTGGGCGATGTGCTGGAGGGCCCCGTGGACCGCGCGGCGCTGTACAGTCCGTTGGAGCCGAACGCACAGGGGTTCTCGCAGGCCTTGCGGACGACCGACGGGATGCGCTGCGTTCGGGTGCCCGCGGCCAGGGTGACGCTCGGTTCGGGCGAGAGCGATGCGGACGCCGACCAACGGCCCCGGCACGAGGCGGACCTGAGCGCGTTCCTGATGGACGCCGAACCGGTGTCGAACCTCGCCTATGCGCGGTTTCTGAACACGCTCGGGCAGGCGGCCGACGCCGTGGTCGGTGAATGGGTCGGGGTGGCGCCGGGCGACCGGCGCATCGAGCATTTCCAGTTGCAGAAGCGCAGGGGTAAATGGGAACCCGTGCGCGGCACGGAACGACATCCGCTCATCCTCGTGTCGTGGTTCGGGGCGAACGCGTACTCGCTCTGGGCGAACGGTCTCGATTGGCGCTACTTCCGGGGCGACGGGAGCATCCCGGAGACGTTGAAGGCCGTGCCGGTCGACGCGCCCTCCCCCGCCGCCGCCACGCTGTACAGCATGCTGCCGTCGGAGGCGCAGTGGGAGTATGCCGCGCGTGGAAAGGACTACGCGCGCTTCCCGTGGGGCGAATCGGAGCCCGCGTTCGCGAACGCGCGCGTGGCGCTGCACCGGATCGGCATCGGCTACGAACAGGACGCGCTGCCGACGCTGCCGGTCCACGCCCGCGCGGGGATGTCGCCGTTTGGCCTGCACCACATGGGCGGAAACGTCTGGCAGTGGTGCCGCGACTGGTATGCGCCGGACTTCTATTCGAGCGCGCGCGCCACGGAACCCGATCCGCAAAATGCCGTGCCCACCGGCATCCGCAGCGAGCGCGGCGGAAGCTGGGTCGGACCGGCCTGCCTCGCGCGCTCGTCTTACCGCCGCGGACGCACGCCCGATGCGCGCGGCCGCTGCCTGGGCTTCCGCTGCATCGGTGTGGCGCCAGAAGCGGGAGCAAGTATCAAATGATAAAGTGGCTGGAACGCCATGATGACACGGAGTGATCTTCGGTCTTGGCCCGCGACGCTGTGAAGGGAGCCATGGGAAGCCTGATATGGAAGCAATACCGGAGTACAAACTGAAGAGATGTGAAACGCTCTATCTCGAGATACCGAGCATCCGTGCCCGGCTATTGTCCCCTTCTGAAATGGAGCAACTGAAGGCGGCTTTGCGACAAAGGTCGAAAGAAGCGGGATTTCTGAGCCCGGAACACGAAGCACCTTCAGACCTCTTTGACGGTATTTTGGAAAATGCAGCTCTCACCGTTGGAGCCAATATGCCGGCGCGAGTCTGCGAAGCCGCGCGCAAAGGTTTCCTTCTGTCTGAGGTGCTCGCGAAGAACGGGCTGGAGACGGATTCGGAAGAGGTATTCGTTGATTGGGGAGGCTACTCAGTCAGTGAGGAGCATCGCTACATCGCAATCGCCCTGCAAGATCTCTGCGCTTACTGGAAGGGCCTGTGGCAAGAGGGCTGCGACGATACGCTCATCATTGAGGCGAACCTGCGGTGGGTGCTGCTCTGCGGCCATCATGGAGCAATGGCCTATGCGAAGTTCGACCCGTAAAGAGGCGCACTTTCGCCGGAAGGTCCCCGACAGCGGGTACGGGCCGTATGTAACCCCGAATTCCATTGGGGGCTTTTTTGTACCGCTGACCTCCGGGTCGGCGCAAAATTAAGACCTTTAGCTGAGTGCTACAAAAAGCCCCGAATGGGAATTCGGGGTTACATCCTCCCTACTCGCCGCTTTCGAGGGTGGGGGCGGCGCCGAGGGCGGGGCGGCCCATGAGGGCGGGGCGCACGATCTTGGCGAATACGAGCGCGATGACGCCGCCGGAGAGGCACAGCAGCACGATGGCCGTGGCGACGAGAACGTACTTGCCGTCGCGCAGGTAGGTGTTGAGCAGGATCAGGAGCGAACCGATGGTGGTGGCCATCATGAAGGCGGCGGGAGCGAGGGTGAACCAGGCCTTGCGGCCGCGGACCATGAGCCAGCTTGATACGGCCAAGAGGCTCAAGGCGGCGAGGAGTTGGTTGCCGGCGCCGAAGATGGGCCACAGGACTTTGAAGCCGTTGGTGACGGCGAAGGCCACCATGAGGACTACGGACAGGCCGGAATTGAACCAGTAGCTCTTAATCAACGCGGGCGGGTTCGTGAACAGAATGCCCCACAGCTCTTCGAAGAGGTAGCGGTTGAGTCGCACGGCGGCGTCGAGGGTGGTGATGACGAAGCCTTCGACCATGAGGATGCCGAACACGGTAGCGAGCTCGACCGGAATGCCGAGGGTTTTGTTGAAGAGGTGTCCCGCGCCGAGCGAGAAGGCGAGGATGGGGTTGGCGTTGGCGCCGCTGCCGGCCGCGGGCCACACGATGCTCTTGTAGTCGGCATAGTTGAGGCCGATGCTGATGGCCAGGAGCACGCAGACGGCAAGCAGCGATTCGAGCAGCATGGCGTTGAAACCGATCTTGCGCGCGTCGCCTTCGCTGGACATCTGCTTGACGGTGGTGCCGCTTGCGACGACGGAATGGAACCCGGACACGGCGCCGCAGGCGATCGTGATGAACATCATGGGCCAGATCCACCCGAGCTCGCGCGTGCCTTCTTCGAGGTTGAACGTGGGCATGGCGACGGTCGCGCCGGAGCCGCCCGCAATCACCAGCGACAGGAACAGGAGCCCGATACCGGCGTAGAGGATCTGGACGTTGATGAAGTCGCGCGGCTGAAGAATGAACCAGACGGGCGTGCCGGACGCGAACAGGACGTAGATGGAGAGAATGACCATCCAAAGGCGCGGGTCGAGGCTGATGGGCAGCCAGATGCCGAGCAGGATCGAGCTCACACAGATGCAAGTGGCCAGAAGGTAGGCATAGAGTTGCCTGATGCCGCGGCGGTAGAGGAGCCAGCCCAGAAAGGGGGCGCACAGGGTGATGATGATGACGGAGGTGGACGCGATGCCGCCGATCTGGCCATTGGGGACGCCGTTTATTTCGACGATTTGAAGGAGGTGCGTGCCTGCGCCCAAGCCCAGCTTTTCGAGGGGCCACATGGAGGTCAGGGACTGCGCGGTCATGTTGAGGAATGCCGCGTTGATGAGAACGAGCATGATGAGCGTGAACAGGACGATAAGGTTGAAGCCCCAGTTGCCGAGCGATTTGCGGGCGACCTCGGCCATGGACTTGCCGCCTTCGCGCATGCTGACAAAGAGGGCCACGAAGTCGTGGACGGCGCCGATGAAGATGCCTCCGAACACGACCCAGAGCCACGCGGGCAGGAAGCCGTAGAGGATCGCGACGGTAGGTCCGACGATGGGGCCCGCGCCGGCGATGGCGGAGAAGTGATGCGCGAATACGACGTAGCGTTTGGTGGGGACGTAGTCGCGGCCGTCGTTCATGGCTTGCGCGGGGGTTTTGCTGGAGGCGTCTTCGCCCAAGGTTCGGGCGAGGTAGGCGCCGTAGAACCGGCTCGCCAATAGAAACGCCGCCGCGGCAATCGCCAGCATCAGCAAGACATTCATGAGACCGCTCCGTCGTACGATTTCATGGGGCACTGTTCAAGTGCGGCGCGCCTTTTTTCGGCCGTGCCGTTAGTCTAACAGGATATCACAGGAAGTTTTGAAAGATCACCACCAAGAGAAGGAACGAAGAACGAGGAAAGACAACAGATGATGACGTCCGCGGTTGTCTTTCCTCGTTCTTCGTTCCTCGTTCTTCGTTCCTTCTCTTGGTGGTGATCTTCAAGACACAAAAAAACCGGGCGCTTGACGTTTATGGCGTCGAGCGCCCGGTTCATTCTCGGTCTACCTTCCCCGAACTTTTATAGAGGAAGGGGGACCACCCCGAGGGATGACTTAATGCTTAGTAACACTCAGCACACTGTTCCGGTTTGAAGGGTGGTGAAGGTTCGGGGTTAGGTTTTTGAGAAAAAGCTCAGAGAATTACCAGCATGTAGTGTGTCACCCCTGATGCGTGATCGCGTGGAGCGGTCCCCCCTTGTGGGTAAATCAACGGATTCAACTATCGGACTAACAGCTTACTTACCAGAGCCAGCAACTTCGGCCGGTCCACGGGTTTTGCAAGATACTCGACCCGCTTTCCGTTCGTTTGCCATTCCCGCGGCGCGCTTACGTCCGCCCCGGACATGGCAATCACCGGCATTGCCGGGAACTCCCGATTCAATATCGCTACGGTCTCGCCGCCCTGCTGCCGGGGCATCATCATGTCTGTGATGACCAGGTCGGGCCGGGACTCGCGCGCTATCTCGATGCCCTCGATACCGTCTTCGGCGTCGAAGACCTCGTAGCCTTCTTCTTCAAGTATGTGGCGGAAGGTGAACCGCAGTACTGGCTCATCATCGATAACCAGGATACGAGCCATAGCGGAATCTCCCTCTCGCGGTCGGAGCCTCTTCGTACCAAGCCTTGACTCGCGTTTGTGTCCGCTCCGATGAACCGCGATCAACACTGCCGCTAAGGCGAATCTCCGCTGTACCGGGTCTATGGCTCAGGCCGCCGTACACCTTCTTTGCCTTCGAGCGGCCTCCGGTTCTTCTGTCTGGCGGTGAGGCCATCCAGAACCGTGGGCTGCTCTTCTTTCCCCTTATTGCAGGACTCGTGCCATGTTTCCGCGCAAATGTGTCAACGCACCCAATACACTGCAACACAACCACTTACATTGTACCCGCCATAACAACAGCGCTTGTTCAGTCTGCTCAAAACAATAAGGCCGGGACAGTAATGCTCAGTACACATTTGTCCCTTTGCTGCAAGCATGGAGCACACGCACGCCTTTTGTGCTACCCCGTGTTGGGGTGGGCCAAATACCTTAATGCATGCCGGGGATTACCGCTTGACTAATGCAGTGGAGCGCGCGCTGGGGCGCATTCCGAATTCAATAACACTTTAGCCGACTGCCGGGTGGCTTCTTTCCGCGTGGCACCTTCAAGCCGCGTGACGCAGGAACGTGGCTTGAAGGTGCCACGCGGAAAGAAGCCACCTGGCATATTACGGCTGACAATGTACTAGGGGAAGTGCTCTTCGGCTTTCCAGGGGGTGTTCTCGCTTCGGGTGTAGCGGACGCGGTCGTGCAGGCGGTAGGGCCGCACGTTCCAGAACTCGATCATGTCGGGAACGACGCGAAATCCGGACCAGAATTCAG
>JAVEWL010000307.1:0-6649 GCA_034004565.1 FCB group bacterium
TTTTCCTGGATGTGCGCGGATCGTTGGTTGTCGAGTTCGCTGCTGCCCTGGACCTTGGTTTGTATCGCGCCGAGTTCGTTCTCGACGCCGGCTTGTTGGCCGTCGATGAGGGAACGCATGGTCTGGAAATCGCTCGCGTCTCCGCCGGCATCGGTGGTAGCGGGCGGGTTAGCCTTGTCGGCGGCGCCGGCAACATGCTTGCTTGAGGCTTGTTTCCACACCGCGAACGCTTTCTGGAATTCCGCATCCATGGCCTTTACATCGTCCGTCGTGAAAACTTCGGCGGCCTTCTTCATGCGTTCTTCGGCCTGGCCGATGTTTTCTTCGTTGTCCTTGCCGGCCTGTGCGATGGCCTCGGGGGTGATAGCGCCCAAGGCGTCCTTCTCGGCGATGAGGGCCTGGTGCACGTCGCGGTCGGCCTCGAGCATTAGAATCCAACTGTTGCTGTAGCGGGCCATCGAGGGAAAGTCCTCGTTGACCAGCGCCTGCACCTCGCCGTTCAGCAGGGGAAGCACGTCTTCGTCGATGAGCGGCAGGAACTCCCGCTGCACGAGCCCGTTCATGCTCTTCTGCAATTGGGTCAGTTGGAATCCGCCGAAGGCCATCAGGGCGACCAACGCGGCCAGACTCATCGCCGACAACAAAGCCATCTTGACCCGAATGCTCATGTCTCGTCCTCTGTCCATTACGGGGAGTTGGAGCGGATAAAAGATGTTGGCCGGCGCGGATGAGCGCCGCACCCGAGGAAACCGGACAAAACGCGGGCATGACTACCACTTGGCGTACGGGCCGTTCGTTCAGTCTGTTCCCCACAACAGGCTCTACCCTATATCGTCATCCATGTCGGCCCGCTTAACGGTCCCCGGGGGCGGCCTCGCAATGGTTCATCCGGTATTTCCGGGAAGAGAGTCTGGCCAGCGCCAATGGCTGGGACTGTTCCACTCTTGATGAGCCCCACAACCCGGCGGAGCGCCCCTCGCGTTTGCACGGGATTACCGTCGAAGGCACCCCCGATCAAAAGTGGCAGCCGTCCCCCGCGCAGCGCACGGTCTCTTGCCAACACGCAGCGCCGTGAGAGGGACAGGCACCTGTTTTGGGTTTGGGCGCCCCTCAAGAGCTCCTCCTCCCAGTCAGGTCTATGCGCTCCGTCGAGTTTACGGATTCATCAAAACAGGGCCAGTCCCGTTCCCTTGCCCCCGCGTTCATATACCTGCATCCCGGAAATACCGGATGAACCAACAAGTTCACAAGGGTGGCATTTCTCTCGGGGTGTTCAGGATGAGAGGGTATTAGTGCAGCCTATCTATCGGAGGCACGACATTGGATAAACCGGCGCGGCCGGCATCCGGGGATGGATGCCGGCCGCGCGGTCAAATGCGGTCGCCGGCCCGCTTATGCGCCGCTGTCGCTGCGCCGGGCACGTTTGCTCTTGACAATCGCATGCTGCTTCTTGTCGGTTCCCTTCGGCTTATCGTCCATGGCGCTCATGGCCGACGGTTTCTGGACCGTGGCCTTGGGCGCGCTGGCCGTCGACTTCGGTCCTTCGCTCATGCCGCGCGAGGTGCGGCTGGCCGGGGTTCTCGGGGCGGTAGCTTTCTTCGACTGTGGCATTCACCAGTCCTCCGGTTGTGCGTTGCCTCTACGGGCGGCGCCGGATGCGGCGCACCGCCGTGCGAAAGGCATAGGTCCCCAGGGTTTTCAAAACGAAACGTGTCAGGTATCCCATGAGGCAGTTCCTCGGTCGGCGAGACCGTTACGGTTTGGGTTGTTCGACGTGAATATCCACGTCGACTTTCGGGGCAGCGTTGCGTTCCGCCGCCTCGCGCGCGCGCCGGGCCTGGGCTTCCTGGGCGGTCTCCTGGATCTCTTCGCCCGCTTTCTCCATGGCCTTGCCAAGCTTCTCGGCGCCCCGCTCCATTTCCTCGTCCAATTTCCGCGCGCCGCGGTCCATGCGCTCGCCGACGCGCTCGAACGGGCCGCGCTCTTCGGGTGTGATTTCAATCTGGGTCTTGGTTTCGGGTTCGGCCTGGGGTTCGGGTTCTTTTTCGATAATACACGCGGCCGTCACCAGGGCCAGGGCGCATGCCAATACGCCGGCCAACGCTCTTCTCAGACGCATATAGTGGGCTCCTTCGGAGAATGGGGGTGGTTAGACAGCTTGAATGTGCGGGTGATGGCAAGTTCAATTCTTCCACAATTATACAGCATGATCCGCAACTCGTGGGGAAAGGGAGGCCTGATGTAACCCCGAATTCCCATTCGGGGTCTTTGAAGTTCAAGCGTCGCACTTCAAAGAAGAAGCAAAAAGACCCCGAATGGGAATTCGGGGTTACATAAGAAAACACCCCCAAACGAGTTTGGGGGTGCCACAAAGATGAAGTTGGGATTGCTAGAGGGCCCAGGCTTTGTCTTCGGGCTCGACGACCTTGTCCTGGTCCTTGATGAAGTACAGCGGATCCTGCGTGGGCGCCACATCGGTGATGGGCTTGGCCTCGTCGGTGCCGAAGAGATCGGCGTAGTCGCCGTGGAACCCGTCGCAGATGGTCCGCGCCGAGCACGTGCCGCAACCGTCGTGGAAACGGTATTGGAGGTCGACTTGCGGCCGGACGATGGCTTCCTCGCGCCAGACCCGGTCCTTGCCCTTCATGGCCTGCGTGATGCGGCACAGCAGGTGCTGCACGCCGTACTTCAGGCGGCCCTTGAGCGGACTCTGTTCGTAGGCGTCGCGGCGAATCTTCGCGTCGCTCTGGTACAGATTCCGCGCGTAGGGTCCCAGCAGGAACGGCGGCATCAGCCCGCCGTCGCGCATGCGCTGGGTCTGCATCCCCGTCCACATCCAGCTCTGGTAATCCCACTCGTGGTGGTCGTACGACAACTGCTGGAAGTTGTAGAAGTTCTTGCGGTGGCGCGGCTCGGCCATGCAGATCGGCAGATAGCGCACGTTCACCTCGATGCCCGCCTCTTCGAGCAGGTCCATCGCCTCGGTGAGCTTCGGCTTGATCTCGGCGTACGGAGCCACGTTCTCGTGCGTGCGAACGCCGGCTTCCTGGTCTTCAAAGGGGTTGAACGCGATGTAGTTCACCGCGACCGCGCCGTATTGAATCGCTTTGCGGGCAATCTCGGGCATCAGCGGCACCACGGGCTTCGACATCGTGCAGTTGAACCGGATTGGGATGCCGAGTTCCTGCATGTGCGCCACCGCTTCCGTCATCTTCGCGTAGGCGCCCGTCTTGCCGACCACCTGGTCGTGCAACTCGTCGATGCCGTGGTAGCTCACGAGGAAATCGCGCACGCCGGCGTCGCGGAACTGTTCGAGCAGGCCCGGCTTGGCGAGCTGGATGCCGTTGGTGATAAGGGTCGGGTAGAGGCCGATCTCCTTGCAGTAGCGGATGAGCTCGAGAATCTCGGGATAGATGGTCGGCTCGCCGCCCTGGATGTCGATCGAAGTGTTGCCGTAGAACTCGCGCAGGGTTCTGCACATGTCCTTGGCCTTCTTGATGTCCATGAACGGGTGCTCGGGATGGTGCGCGTTGGCGATCCGGTTCAGGAAGTAGCAAAAGTAGCAGCGCTGGTTGCAGGTCTGCCCCAGCCACATCACGCCGCGCTTGGTCAGCGTGCGCTTCTTTGTCTTCAGGACCGTCGAGGTTTTCCCCGCGCCGCACCCGCATTCACCGCACGCACAGGTAGCGGCACCCTCAACCGTTGCCATTGGTACACCTCCGAATCCCATTGCCCACTACGAAGCGCAACTGGCCCCCTGCCAAGCACTTCCAAATGCAGAAAGTACAGTATGGATCAGAACGAATCCCCTGTCAACCGGCAAATTTCCGCAGGTGGGAGAATGTAACCCCGAATTCCCATTCGGGGTCTTTTGCTTCTTCTTCGTGGCGCTGCACCTGATCCCAAAGACCCCGAATGGGAATTCGGGGTTACATTGCCCAGGACTTGTCCTCTTCTTCGACGACCTTGTCCTGTTCGCGAATAAAACGGCAGGGATCGGTCGTGGGCGGAATGTCCGTCAGCGGACGCGCCTCGTCCGTCCCGAAGAGGTTCGCATAATCCCCGTGGAACCCGTCGCAGATCTGCCGCGCCGCGCAACGGCCGCAGGCCTCGTGGTAACGGTATTTCGCGTCGTCGCGGGCGCGGTTGATGGCTTCCTCGCGATACAGCGTCTCCTGGCCCCGGAGCCGCTGCTCGACGAGCGCCGCGAGGTGCTGAATCCCGTAGCGCAGGCGGCCCCAAAGCGGCGAACGCTCGTACGCCGCGAGCCGCGCCTTCGAATCGCCGCAGCAGAACCGGCGCGCATACGTCCCCAGGCGAAACACCGGCGACAGCCCGCCTTCCTGCATGCGCTGCGTCGTCATCCCCGTCCACAGCCAGCTCTGGTAATCCCACTCGTGGTGGTCGTACGACAACTGCTGGAAGTTGTAGAAGTTCTTGCGGTGCCTCGGCTCGGCCATGCAGATCGGCATGTACCGCACGTTCACCTCGATGCCCGCGGCCTCGAGCATGTCCATGGCTTTCGTGAGTTCTTCCATGATCGCCGAGTACTGCGACACTTTTTCGTGCGTGCGGATGCCGGTTTCCTGGTCTTCGAAGGGGTTGAACGCGATGTAATTGACCGCCAGCGCGCCGTATTCGATGGCCTTTTGCGCAACCTCCGTCAGGAGCGGCACGACGGGCTTCGATAGCGTGCAATTGAAGCGGAAGGGCACGCCCAGCTCGCGCATGCGGCGCACGGCCTGGTCCATCTTCTCGTACGAGCCCTTCTTGCAGACCACCTCGTCGTGGACCTCGCCGATGCCGTGGTAGCTCACGAGGAAATCGCGGATGCCCGCGTCGCGGAACTCCTCGAGCACACCCGGTTTGGCAAGCTGCAAGCCATTCGTAATGAGCGTGGGGACGAGGCCGATCTCGTTGCAGTAGCGGATAAGCTCGAGGATGTCCGGGTAGATGGTCGGCTCGCCGCCCTGGATGTCGATCGAGGTGTTGCCGTAAAACTCGCGCATAGTCTTGCACATCGCCTTCACCTTGGGAAGGTCCATGAAGGGGTGCTCGGGATGGTGCGCGTTGGCGACGCGGTTGAGGAAGTAGCAGAAGTAGCAGCGCAGGTTGCAGGTCTGCCCGAGCCACATTACCCCGCGCTTCGACAGGGTGCGCTTCTTCGTTTTCACCACGGCCCGGGACGGGCGCTCGCCGAGGGCCGGAGAAGACCCGGCCTGCTCGATCATCGCCATTGCCAAAACCTCCAATCCGCGCACGCGCGGATATACGCAACTGCTGTATTCGCGCCGACTTTCAGCGTCTGGCCAGTATGTCCGAGACCCGGAGAGATGTCAACAGGAACGCCCCCATCAATTCTGTCCCTTGTACCTCACCGGGTCCTCCGCGCCGGAAGTCAGATGAACTCCAAAAACGACGCCAGCGCTGGACATGCCACCCTTGTGAACTTGTTGGCTCATCCGGCATTTCCGGGAAAGGAGTCTGCCAAGGAGGCAAGACCGGGACTGTTCCACTTTTGATGAGCCCCACAACTCGACGGAGCGCCTCCCGCTTCTGCAAGGGATTACCGTCGAAGGCATCCTCGATCAAAAGTGGCAACTGTCCCCCTCACAGCGCGGGGTCTCCTGCCAACACGCAGCGCCATGAGGGGGACAGGCACCTGTTTTGGGTTCCGGCGCCTTCTCACGGCTCCTCCTCCCATCCAGGCCTACACGCCCCGTCCGGGGCACGCTCGCAACAAAACAGGGCCAGTCCCGTTCCTTCGCCCCTGCGATCAATTCTGTCCCTTGTACCTCACCGGGTCCTCCGCGCCGGCTTCCCGGAAAGCGTTGAGGCGTTCCACACAGGTCGGGCAGGTGCCGCAGGCAAGCTCATCGCCGCGGTAGCAGCTCCAGGTGTGCGCGAACGCGACGCCCAACGCCAGGCCGCGCCGGACGCTCTCGGCCTTGCGGTCGGCGACGAAGGGCGCATGAATCCGGACGGCATCGCGCCTGTTCAGCGCGAGCACGCCGTTGATGCGCTCGAGGAAGTCGCGCGTGCAATCCCAGTACCCGTACTCGTCCTGGGCCTGCGCGCCGTAGTAAAGGTCGCGGATCCCGTTGGCTTCCGCATACGCCGCCGCCAGCGACAGGAACATCATGTTGCGGTTCGGCACATACGTCGGCGGCTGCGTGAGATCGCTTTCGCTCAGCTCCGCCAAATCGGGCACCTCTGCCGCGCCCCGCAGCAACGTGCTCCCGTCGCGCAACAGCTCGCCCAGAAACGAAATATCAATCACACGGTGCCGCGCCCCAACGGCCTCGGCTTGATACCGCGCGCATTCCAGCTCGCGCGAATGCCGCTGCCCATAATTGAAGCTCAACGCATGCGGCGGCACGCATCCAAGCTCCCGCGCCACATGATGCAGCAACACGCTCGAATCCAGCCCGCCGCTCAGCAACACCACCGCGGAAGAAGAAGTCTCAGTCATCTTATCGCTCTCGTCTTCATTCATAATTCATCACTCAGTATTCAGGTAACACTTTAGCCGAATGCCGGGTGGCTTCTTTCCGGGTGGCACCTTCAAGCCGCGTGACGCAGTCGCGTGGCTTGTGGGTGGGGGCAATGCGAAAGCCTACCCTCTCCCCCCATGCTTTGTGGCACCCCC
>JAVEWL010000308.1:0-6645 GCA_034004565.1 FCB group bacterium
AATGCAATGCCTGCCCGGCGCTGCCGACGTTGTTAAGGCTAATCATCCCCTCATCCCCCCGCGCAACGATACGCGATAGGTGCGCGTCAGCGGCGGGTAGCACACGCCCACCTCGGCGCACCCCTGGGCCTTGGCGATCACCTGCACGCTCTCGCCAGCCCCTTCGACGGCCACCCGCACCACGACCTGGTGAGCATAGTAGGCGACGGGAACATCCAGGGCGCGGTCATGCTTTACCCGTGGCTCCGGCATCGCCACGCTGACGATGCGCCCGACTGCTTCCTGGGTGGAAAACGCAAAGCGCTCGCGGTACAGGTAGTAGCCCGGCGCGATGGTGTAGGCGATTTCCACCACGCCCGGCGCCACCTGCCTGGCCGACGCCCGGAACGCTTCCTCGGGCGGTAAAAGGTCCGCCTGACCAGCGGCGGAAACGGAAAAAGCCGCCAACGCGGCGACCAGGATGAAACGACGTTTGCTTGCGAGCATGGGCGAACTCCTACAGGGCATCGGCGAGCGGATTGGGCTTCGGCGGCTCGGCGGATGCGGCAGGCTCTGACGCCGGTTTCGCGTGCGAAAGTGCCTCAGCGCGTCCGACGATTTCCCCCGTTTCCTTGGCGACCACCTCACCGCCTGGCTGAACCACGACTTCCTGAATGCCGCTCTCCATGGAATCGTCGTCCAGCAGATCGCCGGCCGGGGCCGGAGCCGCCTGGAGCGGGATGGCCGGCTTCGGCTTGAACGAAATACCAAAGCCGTCGCGCTCCCGGAAGCCCTCGGCGACCTTAGCGGTCGGCACATAGTCATAGCGAACCTTGGCAATCGGGTAATCGCCCGGCACCACCAGATAGCCGGTCATATCGGGCAGCGTCAGAATCTCGGAAGTCAGCACGATGTCGCGCATGGAGCGGCGGGCGAAAATGCTCACGCCGTCACGCTGGGCGTTGAGGCCGTAGCTCAACGTTTCTTCCTTCTCGTCCACTTCGGCCTGGCCCATCAGCTCGGCCAGAAGCTTGGCGGCGGCGCCATCGGTAACGCGCAGCAGAAGTTTGGTTTGGCACCCGGAAATGATCGTCTTCGCCAAGTCGTGCCCATAGATTTCGTAGAGCTGGCTGAAGTCCTGAACACCCAACACGACGCACAAACCATACTTCCGCGTGTTGGTCAGCGCAAGCTTGAGAATGTCGAGCTTCTGCAAGGTCGGCAACTCGTCGATGAAGAACCAAAGCCGTTCCCGGTGAATCGCCTCCAAGTCGAGCACAGCCTTGATTGCCGTGTCGATCCACAAAGACAAAACCGGCTTCAGGGCCTCGCGCATCGCTTCGCGCGCGGTGATGAACATCCAGGAATCGGAGTCATCGTGCACCCAGCGACGGATGGAGAAGGATTCGCCCTCATCATGCAGGAATCGGAATGCCTCCAATTGGTTCTGCACGGTCATCTTGAGGGACATCCCCGTGCGCTCGGTGGTCGGGTCCACATACGTCGCCCCCGCCGTTCCCTGCAAGAGCGCATGCAGCGCATCCAGGTTGCTCTTGGCAATCGAGTTGTACAGCTCCCTATTGCTGCGCCTGTTCTCCCGGCCAAGAACGCGATATACGTCCTTGAGGACCATCCGGCCGGCGGCAGCCCAAAACGGATCAGCCTCGGCCGGGTCCGGAATCAGGCCGTTGGCCAGATTGTCAAAGTGGTAGTCCTTTTCGATTTCGTTCCAGATGTTCCAGTTCGGACTTCTGGCGTCGAGCGGGTTCATCAGGATGTCTTTCCCCTCGCGGTAGAAAGCCTGGGTGAATTCGCCGGTCGGGTCATAGACGATGGCGCGCTTGCCCTGGGCGCGTACCTGCTTCATGAGCGCGAAGAACTGTTGCGACTTACCCGTACCCTGGGCGCCTCCGATCAAGGTATGCAGGGTTTCGGACTTGCGCCGCATCGGCACGCCGGCCAGCTCATAAGGGCTGCAATCGTCGCGCGATTTCATCAACTTCTTCAGCTCCGGGCCATCCACCAAGGAAGCGCCGCGCAACTGCTTGTCGCTCATCTTGCCCTTTCCGTAGCCCCACCAGTAAAGACTAACAAGGAACACAAATCCGATGGCGGTCAGGGCACCGAACAGGATGCCGTTACGCATGGTGCGCAGCGCATCGTCCGCAAGGTCTTCGGTCAGCTCCGCAACCTCTTTGACTTCCAGCATGCGCGGCTGCCCCTCGACGTTAAGCTCCATCTTGCCCGCCGTCATGAAAAGCGCCTCGCGCGTCTTGGCCAGCCAATTACGCTCAAGGCCATACTTCGCCGCCGGGTCGGCGACAGTGTAGAAGTACGTCCCCGCAACGCCGATGCCAAGCACGAG
Source organism: FCB group bacterium (assembly GCA_034004565.1). Taxonomy (GTDB): domain Bacteria; phylum Hydrogenedentota; class Hydrogenedentia; order Hydrogenedentales; family SLHB01; genus JAVEWL01. The sequence continues at coordinate 2,345 of JAVEWL010000308.1, forward strand.
CGCCAACAGAACAACGGTCCAGACTGCGACCAGGAACAGCCGCGCTTGGTGCATCCATATTTCCGCACCACGCGAGAAGCTGCCCATACTTCCCTTCTCTTCGCGTTTTGCCATCCTAAGCTCCTTTCAGCTTCTTCAACTTGGCCCGCGCCGTGTTCTGCGCGTCGTAGAGGGCTTGAGTATCGCGCGCCTCGACAATGGCCATCAGCATCGCTTCGCAGGTATAGACCGCCAACTGCAAATCATCGGAAACACCGCCGCCGGCAACTGGCGCGGTCATGGCGCGCGCTTCAGCGAAAAGCGCCCGGATGCGCTCTTCGGCTTCGCGGATGTTTTCAGCTATTACGCCTTGCACCAGCGTCTGGCGAAGATACTCGGAAAGGCTGATTCCGTGCTCGTTCGCCTTCCGCTTGTAGAAGGTCTCGGTGTCATCGTCGAGGCGCAGGGTTATCGGTTTTGTCGATCCCTTGCCCGTCCCTTTCTGTCTTGGCATTCGCTAGTCCTGACAACGGTTTAGACCATTATAGCATCTTCGGTGTATGCGCGGTGTCTCTTCGGTGTATGCGCGTTAAAAGGCGCGCCACCGCGCGGGTTTTAACGCCTGCAACCTTGTTGCGTGGTGTGTGACACTTCTTCCGGGGCGCGGGGCTTGCCCTGCGAGCTGGAAGAAGTGTGCATTTCCGACCCTCAAGGCCCTAGTGGAGAAAACCGGCCATTTGGTAGAATGGCACGGATCGACGGCCGCGTGAGGCCGTGACGATCAGGGCGGTTTCCCATCAATCCCATTTCAACGAGGTGAGTCATGAGTGAAGCAAATGCGACGAGTAAGCCGGGCCGCAAGGCCGGATCACTCGACGAGGAAATCCAGAAGGCAGCGGAGAAGCTACGCCGTCTCCAGGAACGTCAACGAGACCAACAGCGCAAGGAACGCGAGCGCAACCAGAAGGCGGTGCTGGAACTCATCAAGGCGGAACGGCTTGATGTGGTTCCCGCCGACCAGTGGAAGGCGGCACTGCCAAAGATCAAGGCGCTTCTCGTCGAAGATGGGTCGAAGCCGGCAGAGCCGGCGAAGCACGTTCAAAAGACGCAGCCGGAGCCAGTGACGGCCGAGGCCGGCCAATGAGCGTTTTCCATAAATCCATAGGCCCCGTAGCCGTTGCCCGCGATACCTCAATATCGCAAGAGGCAACGGTCGCGCCCGCTTTTCCACATGAGACCTCTTGTGGAAAAGCGGATCAGCGCGAGGGCCTGTGGAGCTTGTGGGAAACGCGGCGGCAGACGGTGGCACGGCCTAGCGCCCGGAGGGCGCAAGCGAAAGGGATGTGCAAGGCTGCGTAGCAGTCCCCGCAACGCGGGGATGAGCGCGAATGCGCGAACCTGGAGCAGCCCGGTCGGCCCGCAAAGCGGGACGATTCGCCCAGCAATGGATGCTAAAGAACATGAAGACGCGCATCGGAAGGCACGAGCTGCACCAGCACCTGATGATACATGGCAGCGCGAAAACCGACGGCTGGACGATTAACGCGGACGGAGCGGAAATCTGGCCGACGAACCCCTACGGCCTAGACGTGGGGTTCTACGCCTACAATGCGGAAGGATGCGGCCGCATCCTGAAGCGCATTTCAACAGACGATCACGAAAAGGAATGGGGAACGCTGTAGCGTCGCCATTCAGAAACAAAGGCAACCGACACACGCCACGGAACGGGCGCGGTTGCGTGAAAAGAAAAGGCGAAGCCAGCGAACGCAGGGAGCCGGCTTCGCCTTTTCGCACTTCCAGGGCCTGCGTGACGCGGCACAAGCGCGGAACGATTCGGCAGGACGTGGAAGCGGGAGAAGGCGCAGGCGTACCGGGGCAAAGCGACGGGAGCCGACCGGCGCCATCCCGACTTTCGCGCGCGAAAGTCACACGTTACCGGCCGCAAAGCGGACGGGCCGGGACGGCCGCCGAATGGCGGCAGTGGGCACCACGCCGGCGCGGCGACACGAAGCAAGTTGGCGAGGACGGCCGCCTATCAGGCGGACAGCGGAGGGCCTAGAAGCGATAGCGGATCGGCGATCAACGAGCCAAAGCCAGACCGCGCATTGCGCGGGCGGCGCCAGGCGAGCAAAGGCTTGCCAAAAGCGAGACAAACCGGAGTTGGCAAGGATGGCGGCCGAGCGAAAGCGATGCGCCATCCTTGCCAGGGAAGCGTAGCAGTCCACGGACAGAGCGCCGGGCAAAGCCGGCACGAAGACCGAGAGCGTAGCGAAGCAGGAAAACCGGATTGGCGCGGACGGACTGAAAGGCCGGCCGTGTCAATCCGGTGACTTCTTGGGGAAGTGCCGCGCAAGGAACTTGCGCATGGTCTTCTCGGAAACGTCGAAGTGTCTGGCCAGGCGTGGCGGCGTTAGGCCCAAGGTGTACAGCTCGCCTACGCGCTCGCGCTGTGGGTCGAGCTTTAAGCGCCCGGTGCTGCCCTTCGGGCGACCGAGGACGCGCCCCTCATTGCGGGCGCGCTGCAAACCCTCGCGTGTGCGCATGCGGATGAAATCCAGCTCGATCATGGAGGCTATCGAGAAGGCGACCGCCTGAATTTGGGAATTCAGGCCGCCGTCCATGACGGTGGCCGTCTTCGTGACAATCAGCGTCACCCGACGTTCAGCCGCCGCTTCGAGAATGGAAAACACCTGGATGGGCGAAGAGCCCAGCCGGGTGAATTCAGGCGTAAGAATGAAGTCGCCCGGCTGGGCCTTGCTCAGAAGCAGATCGCCGATGGCGCGCTTGCGCCAGGATTGATCGCGGCTGACGGTCTCATCGACCAGCACGAGCGGCGAATAGCCGTGCGTGTTGGCGTAGTCGAGCAGCCCCAGGCGTTGCGAAGCAACGTCCTGGGAGTCGCGCGACACGCGAAGGTAGCCAAAGTAGGTTGGCATCCGGCACGAGGCTCAGGAACGGAAGAAGAGAAAGTAGGCGAGTGGGAAGGCGCCCGCGATGCCCAGCAATGGGCACGCGGAGCGCGCAAAGCTGGCGAGTCGCCGAGAGGCGACGAGCCGCGAAATTGCCAAGCCCATGAGGTGCCCGAGAAACCAGCCCGCGAGCAAAGCGAGCGAACCGAGCCCGACGTTCAAGGCGAAGCCGTCGAACGAGGCAGCGGCAAGACCCTGGGCGCGGTCCATCAGCGAGGAAGACATGATCGCGGCCGGTGGGTTAGCGCGGGCGCGTAGCGTCGCGCAGCGGTTGCGCAAGGCGCGCTTCGACGAAGCGAAGCAGCGCGGCGCGCTCGTCGGCCGATAGGCCGCTGGTCAGACAGAACTCGAACAACTCAAGGGCGGCTTCTCTGTGCTCGATGGGCAGGGATTCGAGCATGGCCAGGTTGCACATGTAGTCGGGGTGGGCGAAGGCTGCGACGAACTGGAGCAACAGAAGGCCCGCCTCGGAAGAGCGGTTTTTTTCGACCAGGTGAAGGGCTGGCCTCAACGGCTCGGGAAAATCGCTCAGAAGGCCCGTATTCGAGCCGTAGATCGCGCGCGGTTCACTCAAGATGCACCCCCGGTAATGAAAAGGTCGTCGGGACGTTATTTTACCAGGATCGCCGGTAGGTTTAATGCACTTTTCCTACAGGAAAATGCGACCATGAAAACGGTCGTTAAACCTACCGGGTTTTTCGGCCGCCCGGCCGGAAAACCGAAAAGACGTAAAGTTGATCCCATGGATGGGAATGACACACCCGGCCGCTAGGCTGGGTGGCGGGCTGCGCGTCAGAGCAGTCCGCGTTGGGCGAAGGACACATTGGCCCCGCCTGCGACGACGATGTGATCGAGCACCCGCACGTCGACCAGCGCGAGCGCATTCTTCAGCACCTGGGTCAGCGATTCGTCGGCACGCGAAGGCTCGGCGACGCCGGACGGGTGGTTGTGCGCGAAGATGACGGTGGCGGCATTGAGGCGCAGCGCGGTCTTCACCACTTCGCGGGGATAGACCGAGGTCTGCGTCAGCGTGCCCCGGAACAGCTCGATGTACTCGATGATGCGGTTCTGCGCGTCAAGGAAGATCGCGGCGAACACTTCATGCTCCAGGGCACCGAGGCGCAGCGAGAAATAAGCGTTGGCGTCGGACGGCGCCGAAATCAGGCCGTTGCGCATCACCTTCTCGTCAAGGATGGCCAGCGCGGCCTCGATGACGTGCTCGGCGCTCGCCAGTTGGAACTGGCCGTTGTCGTCGATGGTGAAAAGGTCGATGTGCGAAGCGGTCATTTGTCGGACTCCAGGAAGTGGGCGGGATTGCCTACTTCCTCTGGATCGGTTCGCAGCGCAGCGGTC
>JAVEWL010000309.1:0-6602 GCA_034004565.1 FCB group bacterium
ACTTATCCTTTGACTGCGTTCTGGCCAGTGGGTACACTGGCGCGGCGGTGCAGGCTCGGATAGTTGTGCGTGCGGGCACGGGAGCCTCTGTACGAAACCGCCTTTTCAGGGTTGAGGTCTCAGGAAGGCCACCGACGGGCGGAATTCGACTCCGAACAATCGTCTGCGGCGGAGGGAACCATGCGACGAATGCGTATAGTGCTGGTGGGGTTGTTGTGCGCGGGTATGGGTTTGGCTTGGGCCGAACCGCCGGCCAGGGGCCGTGTCGGCGGAGCCTTGTCGAAACTGGGTAAGGCCATTTCGCTCCGGGAGTGGGCCGCGCCGTCGGACAACGAGCAGACGGCCCAGGCCCCGGCCGAGGATTCCCCCGTTGTGGAGGAAGGGGCGACGCCCTCGCCCCCGCCTGTGGAACCGGTACCCGCGGCCGAAGCGCCGGCTATTCCCGCGCCGCCTCCCCTGGAGCCGCTCGCGCCGGTGGCGCCCATCACGCCGATTCCCCCGGCACCGGCGCCGGACACGAGCGTGCCCGAGGGGCCGTCGCTGTTGCAGCGGGCGGTCAAGCTGAAAGAAGTGGATGTGGACGCGCTGTACCGCTCGTACCAGGGCGTGTTCCCGAGTGATACGTTGTCGCTCTCGCTTCGGGACTGCGTTCACCGCGCGCTGGAGGCGAACCAGGACATTCTGGTGACGATGTTTGAACCCTTGAAGGCCGGCGCGGATGTGTTGTCGGCGAAGGGTGAGTTCGACCCGCAACTGTACAGCCAGGCGCAATATCTTCGCGCGACGCAGTCGGCCTCGTCGGAGGTGGTGACGTTTGGCGGGATCACGTCGCTGGAGACGCACCAGACGACGTCGCAGTCGGGCGTGCAGGGCCGGCTTCCCTGGGGCACGGAATACAATGTGGCGCTCAGCCTGAACAAGGAAGAGACCACGTATACGCAGATGCGGGAGCAGTGGTACGGCGGGCTGACGTTGAACCTGACGCAGCCGCTGTTGCGTGGCTTTGGCAACAAGACGAATCGCGCGCGGATTCTCCAGGCCGCCAATAACCGCGACCTGGCCGAGACCCAGCTTCGCAGCACGGTGTTGCAGGCGGTGTCGGACACGGTCAAGGGGTACTGGGATCTCGTGGGCGCGATTCAGAGTGTCGAGGCGCGCCAGAAGGCGGTTAATAACGCGGAGCGCCTTTATGAAATCCAGCAGAAGCGGCTCGAGCTCGGCAACGCGGCGGAGATCGAAGTGGTGCAGGCGCAGGCCGGTCTGACTACGCGCAAGAGCGACCTTATTTCGGCGATGTCGCAGGTGGAAAGCGCGAGCGACATGCTGAAGAGCCAGTTGGGCCTGCTCGGCGAAGACACCGTTTCGCCCAAGAAGATTGTGCCGACGGACCAGCCGGCCGTGGTGGACGTGGAGTTGAACGAGGTCCAGAGCGTTTCGCTGGCGCTGAAGAACCGGCCCGAGATCGAGGGGGCGGAAATCCAGATTGATTCGGCCCGGATCGAGCAGTCGCGACTTGCGAACGGGCTGATGCCGCAGTTGGATATCACGGGCAGCGTGAGCCAGGGCGGCCGGGGCCACTTCCCGAGCAACGTGTTTTACGGCATCCGCGATCGCGACGACAATTCGTACACGGTGGGATTTCAGGGCTCGGTGCCGATCGGCAACCGGGCGGCGATTGGCGCGTACGAGCGCGCGAAGTTGACCACGCGCCAGACGCAGCAGCAGCTCGAGCAGGCGCGCCAGACGATCGTGCTGAACGTGCAGTTGGCGGTGAACAGCGTCGCTACGAGCCGGGTTTTGGTGGAGAGCACGAAGCAGGCGGCCGCGCTCCAGGAAATCAACCTCGAGGCCGAGGCCAAGCGGCTGGAACTGGGCGTGACGACGAGCTATCAGGTGCTCGAGGTGGAATCGGACCTGACGCAGGCGCGCACGCAGCACATCCAGGCGCAAGTGAACTATCAGAAGGCCTTGACCGACCTCCGATTGGCCGAGGGGGCGTTGCTGGACACGTTCGGGATCGAATTCGAGGCGCCGGACGCCGAGAAGCCGGTTTCGTATTTCCGCAGCATCCTCCCGGTTCCCGTCAAGTAGGCGCAATCCCGTGCATTTTGAAACGAATCTGCGATGTTACTGGTAGGATGCCCATGAGGTCCGGAAGCAGTTGCCGGATCGGGGCGCCACGGACGCGGTATGGACCACAAAGAACCTCTTATTTCCGTCGAGAATTTGACGAAGCATTTCGAGATGGGCGACACGGTCGTGCGCGCCCTTCGCGGGGTCACGTTTGAAATCGCGCCGGGCTCGCTGATAGCGATCATGGGCCCTTCGGGTTCGGGCAAGACCACCCTGATGGATATCCTGGGCTGCCTTTCGCGGCCGACGTCGGGTGTTTACAAGCTGAACGGGGTGGCGGTGGAAGAGCTGTCCGAGAGCCGGCTGGCCGAAATCCGGAACAAGGAAATCGGTTTCGTGTTTCAGAATTTCAACCTGCTGCCGCGCGCGGCGGCCCTGGCGAACGTGGAACTGCCGATGCTGTACGACGGCACGCCGCGGCGCGAGCGTCTGGCGCGGGCGCAGGAAGCGCTGGAGGCGGTGGGGCTGGGGGACCGGGTGACGCACCGGCCGAGCGAAATGTCGGGCGGTCAGCGCCAGCGCGTGGCGATTGCGCGGGCGCTGGTGAATAATCCTTCAATCGTGTTCGCGGACGAACCCACGGGGAATCTCGACACGGAAAGCGGTGAGAGTATTCTCGCACTGTTTGGGGAATTGCATAAGAAGGGGCACACCATCGTTATGGTGACCCACGAGCGGGAAGTCGCGGAGCATGCGGAACGCATCATGAGCTTTCGCGACGGGAACCTGGTGAAGGACGAATGGCGAAACAGAAACGAGTGGTAATACGCAGCCTGGTATGGGTGATCGTGGTGGCCGGCGCGGCGGTCGGCGGGTTCGAGTTCATGACGAAACAGGACCCGCTGGAGATCACCGCGGCGAAGGTCGAGCGGGGGCGCGTCGAGGAAACGGTGTCGGCGATTTCGTCGGGCACGGTGATGGCCACGAAGGACGCCCGTATCTCGGCGGAGATCATGGGCAAGATCATCTCGATTCCGGTTGAGGAAGGCGACCACGTGAATGCCGGGGACGTGGTGTTGGAATTGAACCACGAAGAGCTGGACGCGCAGGTGCGTCTTGCCGAGGCGAACCTCGAGGCGGGGCGTTCGCTGGGCAACCAGGCCGTGATTGGCGCGGGCATCTACCGCGACGTTGCCGAGACGCAGGTGAGCCAGGCCAAGGCTCAGCGCGACCAGGCGGCGGCGGATCTGCGGCGGCTGAGGGCGCTTTACGAGCAGAAGGCCATTTCGCGGGCCGAGTACGACAAGGTGGCTTTGGCGGCGCGGGTGGCCGACGAGACTTACCAGGCGGCCCTGGCCAACCAGCGTCAGAACGAGACGCGCCAGGAAGAGGTCAAGTCGTCGCAATCGAACATCGAGCAGTTGGAAGCGGCCGTGGAGGTGGCGCGCGCGATGCGCGCGAAGGCGACGATTCGATCGCCGTACGCGGGCGTAGTGAGCAAGATTCTCGTGGACGAGGGCGAATCGGTGACACCGGGCTTCCCGCTCATGCAGATTGTGGAAGACGATGAGCGCTACGTCGAGGCGCCGTTCGACGAGGCGAACGCGGCGCAGATGAAGCTGGGGCAGCATGTGCGCATCAACCTTGACGCGTACCGGGGCGCGGACTTTCCCGGCGTGGTCACCTATATTGCGCCGGTGGTTATTCTGAACCCGGACTTCAGCCGCACGTTGAACGTGAAGGTGCGCGTGGAGGAGGACCAGGAGAAGTTCGTGCCGGGGATGAGCGCGGATGTGGTGCTGCTCGTGGACGAAAAGAACGACGTGCTGTATGTGCCGAGCGAGGCGATTATCCGCCAGCAGTACGTGTACGTGGTCGAGGACGGCAAGGCCGTCCGGCGCGAGGTCAAGACGGGCATCGGCAACTGGGCCCGCACCGAGGTCCTCGAGGGGCTCCAGGAAGGCGACCTGGTTGTCACTTCGGTATCCATCAAAGAATTGCAGCCCGGCGTTCCGATCGCCGTCGTTGAGAAACTGAAAGACGAATGAACCCCACCGAACATCTGATGGTCGCGCTCACGTCGCTGGCGCAGAACAAGGTGCGCTCGGCACTCACCATGCTGGGCGTCATCATCGGCGTGATGTCGGTGATCCTGCTGGTGGCCCTGGGTGAAGGCGCGCAGACCTATGTCGAGAACGAGTTCGCCGGCATGGGCACCAACATGCTCATCATCACGCCCGGCAAGCAGGAGACGTCGGGCATGATGCCCATTGTTGCCGGGAGTTTCCGCAAGCTCACGTATGAAAATGCGAAGGAATTGGGCCGCAAGGCCGTGGGGGTGAAGGGCATCGCGCCGATGGTGATGGGGGCGGGCCCGGTGCGCTACGGCGTGCGCGAGCGCAACACGGTCATCCTCGGGATCACGCCCGAGTTCGAGGAGGTCCGGAACCTTTACGTACAAATCGGGCGCTTCGTCACGGGCGAAGATATCGACAAGAACAACCGCGTATGTGTGATCGGCACGACGGTGAAGAACGAGCTCTTCGGCGACGCCAACGCGCTGTACGAGCGCGTGTCCATCAACCGGACGAAGCACCTCGTGGTCGGCATCATGGAACAGAAGGGCATGACGCTGGGCATCAACATGGACGACCTCGTCATGGTGCCGCTGCCGAGCGCGCAGCAGATGTTCTACGGCGGCGAGGACCAGCTCTTTGAGATCCTGGTATCGGCGCGCAGTCCGGATGACATCGACGTGGCCGCCGAGAGCGTGCGCGAAATTCTCGTGGCGGCGCACGACCAGATCGAGGACTTCACCATCACCGATCAGGAGGCGATGCTCTCGACCTTCAACAAGATTTTCCAGGCGTTGAAGTTCATGCTCGGAAGTATCGCATCCATCTCGCTGCTGGTGGGGGGCATCGGGATCATGAACATCATGCTGGTGTCCGTTCGAGAACGGACGCGCGAGGTGGGGATACGAAAGGCGGTGGGCGCCAAGCGCAAGGACATCGGGCTGCAGTTCTTGATCGAGTCGGTGACGCTGAGCGTTATCGGGGGATTGATTGGTATCGGCATCGGCTGGACGGGCACCTACATGCTGCGGACGCTTTATCCGTCGTTTCCCGTGTACATCTCGACCTGGTCGGTCATGATGGCGTTCTTGTTCAGTGTGACGGTGGGCGTTTTTTTTGGGGTGTATCCCGCCATGAAGGCCGCCAGTGTGGACCCTGTCGAGGCGCTGCGGTACGAGTAGAGGTGCCACAGGGCATTTGCATGTGGCCGTGTATCCCTTTTGACGCGGGCGTTGCGCAATGCTACGATCCCTGGGTTGGCGTATCTTCACCCTTTACCGTTTGGAGAAATCGCGATGGCGGTGATCCACGAAGCGGCGGCATCCAATATTCTGGAACTGGTGCAGAAGTGTCTCGACAACGGCGTGAATGTGAATGCGCGGGACGCCACGCACGGCCGCACGGCGCTGCACTTCGCGGCGGAAAAGGGGCACGCGAGCCTGGTGAAGTTTCTGCTCGCGCGGGGGGCCAAGCCGGACGAGCTCGATTTCTATGGGTTAACGGCGCTGGAGGTGGCCGAGGAGGCGGAGCAGCAGCCGGTGATTGCCGTGCTGCGCCGGGAACCTGAGCCGCAGCCCTTGTCCGCCACGGCGCCGGTTGCGCAGGGCGACAGGATCTACGCGTTTGCGTGCCCGGCCTGCGGGAAGGTGCTGCGGGTGCCGGCGCGGTATTTCGGCATTGCGGGGAAGTGCAGCCGCTGCGGCGCGCCTTCGAAGGTGACGCCGCCGAAGCCGTTTGACGAAGCCGCCACCAAGAGTCTCGATCGCGCGCTGGACATTTTCTTTTCCGAGGCGCTGCCGGTGTTATCGTTCGAGAACGAGCGCGCGATTCGCGAGGATTACGAGCACATTGCCAAGGCCTGGAAGAGCCAGGAACTGGTGCAGGTGACGGAGAAGGGCCTGCGGGGCATCCTCGAGAAGAACCTGCGGGTTCTGGAATGGCGTTCCGATTTCCAGGGGTTCCAGATCATAGCCGATCTGGAGGGAACGCCGGCGGTGCTGATCATGGCGGAGTGCAACGAAGCGCAACGTCCGGTCGCCGTGCGAATCTGGCGCGGCAGCGAGTACTACTACATTTGCGGGGGGCTGGATTTTATTCCACACCCGTAAGCCTGCTGAATTCAGCATTCGGAATCGGAATTCGCTTCACGCTTCGACAATCCCCAGGGGCTGGCGGGTCTTCCATCGGCCCCGGGTGAAGTCGGGGAAGTCCATGGAGCGGCTCTTGCGCGCAACGGAGCGTTCGCTCAATTCGGAGATGACGCTCCAGTCGGCGGCGTCGTAGACGTCCATGTCGGGGTAGGTGCCGGTCTGTAGGCATTTGATGAGGCGTTGCAGCATGATGTAATCTGCGCCGCCGTGGCCATTGCCCTGGGCGCCTTCTGCGTTGGCTTTCCAGAGGGGATGGTCGTATTCGGCGTAGCCTTCCATACCTTCCCATTCGTCGCCGGGGCTG
>JAVEWL010000310.1:0-6549 GCA_034004565.1 FCB group bacterium
CGATTGCTGCTACCCAATTGCCCTTGCCGGGCGGGGATATCGTCACGTCTGCGCGGGGCTGAAGCTTTGACTCGGGACCCCACTCGCCGCTCGCGATGTCGATCCAATGCAGGGACAGCCCGGCCGTTGCGGCCGATAGATCGACCTGTACGCTACCACCCGCGGGAAAGTACAAGGCGTAGGCTTTGCCGGGATTGGCGGCCGCGTAGGCCTCGTTCTCGTCGCGTTCGGAAAGCAATTCGTTCGCGGGCCGAACCGTCCAAAGCGGAATCTTCGATTCGAGTTTACGCGCCGCGCGAATGGCCGCCACGGCCTTGTCGTTAAGACCAAGCCCGGAATCGGGCCGGTGAAATCGCATCGACGCCGCTCCGGCAAGAAGGTGCCGAAAAAATCGCTCGATGCCGTCCTGATCCGTATGGCCAAACTTGTTGCCGTCCGCCCCGTACGTCTTCGTGGTGTTCATCGGGCGCGGTTTCTTGGATAAATACTCGCGCACGAACAGGAAGTTGTCCCAATGCTTCTGGCCTTTGTTGTGGTTGTTCTGGGACACATCCACGAAGTCGTATACGTCCGGGTGATCGAACGTGCGTTTATGACGCGCCGCGGTGAGATCCCAATCGTCCCACATTTCCGTAACGCAGACAGTCTTCCCCTCGCTACGCGCGCGCTCCTTGATAAACCCGGCCCAGTACTGCCCCCATTCCTCCTCTGCGCCGGTTTCGTTATCTATACAGTACAGCACGTGGTCGTACCGCAGGGAATGGTCCAGCATTTTTCCGACGAATCGTTGCTGATACTTTAGCAGCACCTCGTTGTTGCGCTGGTTTGGCGTCGTGTAGAAGAACGGCTGCTTGTTCGCGCCGGGATGGTCGGGGTAACGCTCCGCAAATCCGGATTCATCGTACGTGTAGTTGATGTTGTTCTTGGGGTTGTACGGATGGATCTGCCATCGATCGCTTCCGGAATCGGTGTAATCGAACCGATCCCAAACCTCAATCTGCACGAATATCTTCCGCTTTGACGTCTCTCGGAGCATGCGCTCAAACCGTGTCCAGTACTCGTCGTTCCACTCGTTCAAATCGTACTTGCCGTCGGCACCCTGCTTGAAGGGATACACCTCGAACCCCTTGTCCTTCCGATCGCTCATCGTGTTGCGAATGACGTTTCCGCCCGCGTCCGCCAGGCGATCAAGTTGGGGGATAAGTTTGTCCTCCGGCCATTGAAACAGGTTGTCGTCGTCGCTCCCGCCCAGCAACAGCACCGGTTCACCCCCATAGGTCCAATACCACGGGTTCTCAGACCAGGGTTGTATCCCGGCATCCGCATCAGCCGATACGGTAAACAAAACGCCAATCAGCAGATGACAAAGGAGCATCTTGCTTCGCATGAGGCCCTCCGGTTGTTCCCGATCCCGCTTGCGGGTCGGGTCGTGTTGAGCATCGTATTGCGTCCGCCATTAATCCTCACCCAGCAAAAGCCCCTGGGCACGGTCTTATGTAACCCCTAATTCCCATTCGGGGTATTGGTTCTTCAAGTGCAAAGCCCCCGAATAGGAATTCGGGGTTACACAAAACCCGGCATTGCGTTTTCCCTGAACATCCGCCCTTCCGCCAGGCAGTCACACAAGCTCCCATACATCTCCCGCGTGCGGTCGAAAGTGGGGGAGGGGCCTAGGGCGCGCAGGATGCGCCGGGCCAACGGCCCTTGCTCGAAGATGACGTTCAGCGCACTGCTGAACTCTATGTCCCCCGGCATGATTTCGGCGGCGATGTATTTCCACAGGTCACCCGCCGTGACCCTGCCGTTGTCCAACACAGCAAACACCTTGAGGTAATCACGGTCCGAAATGAGTGCTTCCTCGCCACGTGCCACGCAGTCAAGAAAGATACGTTCCAGTTGGGCCGCGGACAATGATTGTTGATGCGCGGTGCTGCTCCAATCGTTATCCATATACACAAGGCCTTGAATCGTCGCATACGCGGCCCACAAAATGGCGAGGTCGGCCTGCGGACATTCCTGCACGTCCAGCACGCGCACCTCGATAGTGTCGCGCTCGAAGCGCGCAATGGCCCCGCGCGCGTTCAGCCATTCGTACTGAAGTATGCCCTCGGGGTCAAAAGGCGCGATGTCCCGGTACATTGGTCCAAGGATTTCGCGCTCGTAGTCCGCCTTGGTAAACACCGCCTCGGGGATGACGCGCCCCGTGACGGACGGAATGCGCCGGCAATTATTGCGATAAACCTCCAGGCGGTTGTCGAGCTGCCCCGTGGCCTGCAATTCCATCATCGGCGAACTCGCGGCCAGCGCGGGCAATATCGGCAGCACCAGCCGAATCGCCGCATGCAGCCGCCCGAACTCCTCATCCCCATGGAAGGGCAGATTCAGGTGGGCGCTTTGCAGATTCGACCACCCGTGTCCCTTGCACCCGAAGATGCCGTCAAAGGCCTCGTAGATCTCGCGGTTGCCGTGGGGCCAGAGGACCGTCTCTTTGTACGGATCCATCCAGGGGTGCATAGCCGTCGGCATGAGCCGCGCCCCCAGCATCGCGAGTCGCTCGTTCGCCTCCACAATGCCTGCCTGAAACCGTTCCGCCAATCCTCCCAGACTTCTCGATGGCCCGTTCGTCTTGAACTCAAGCACATGCATGACCAGTTCGTTCGACCAGCACAATTCGCCGTGCTCGACCTCCGTATCGTCGCCCGCAACCTCCAGCACGCGGTCTGCCGCCGGCAATACCGAGAGCGACTCGCGATCCACAATCATGTATTCGAGTTCAACCCCGAACGCATCGAATAAGTGCAAGTCTTTCGTAATCATCGGCGGGGCCGCGCTTCCTTTCGCTGCTCGATGCGCTTCAAGAAAACACCCATAATCCGGTTATAAAGATCGTCCTTGAGCACGTCGTCCTCAATGCCCGAGTCGATGCTCGGGTTGTCGTTGACCTCAATCACGTACGGCTTGCGCCCGATCTCCTTGAGGTCCACGCCATACAACCCGTCCCCGATCAAGTTCGCCGCCTTCATCGCCGTGTTGATTACGCGCGGCGGCGCCGTTTCAACCGGAAGCGTCTCGACCCGGCCGTAGTCGGTGTTGCCGCCGGGACACGACTTCTGAATCTGCCAGTGCCGCCGCGCCATGAAATACTTGCAGACGTACAAGGGCTGCCGGTCGAGGATGCCCACGCGCCAGTCGAAGGGCGTCGGCAGAAATTCCTGCGCGATGATGAGCTCCGACTCGTCCAGCAGGCGGTTCACCTGCTCCCGCATCGAATCCTCGGTCTCCACCTTGAACACCCCGCGCGAGAACGAACTGTCGGGTTGCTTCAACACGCAGGGCAGCCCGATCTGCGTCACGATGTCGTCGACGTTATCCTTGTGCACAATCAGCGTCTTCGGCCGCGGCACGCCGTAGCGTTCCAGCAGCTCCGCGAGGTATACCTTGTTCGTACACTTCTCGATCGAGGCCGGATCGTCGATCACCACCAGTCCCTCGGCATACGCGCGCCGCGCAAATCGATACGTGTGGTTCGTCACATAGGTCGTCTCGCGAATGAACAGCGCGTCATACTGCGGCACCGATCCGTAATCGTCCTTCGTGACGAATTCCGCGCCGAGCTCGAGCTTGCGCGCCGCCTTCACGAACTTGTACATCGCCTTCTCGTTCGACGGCGGCATTTCCTGCGCGGGATCGTAGAGGATCGCCAGGTCGTAGCGCGGCACGAACCGCTTGGGCACGTTCAGGCCGCGGTTCTCAAAGTAATCGTTCGTCGCCTGGATGACGAAGGGATAATGCGCCTCCGGAATCTCGTTGCCCGAAATCGGCCGGATGTTGCGCAGGTGCCATTTCCCGTCGTGCTCGAACTCCGCCCGCAGAAACGGCGCCTGGAACACCTTAAACAGGTGCGCCGCCAACCGGTCGTAGCGCCGCGCGAGATTCTTCCCGAAATAGATGCTGAGCGTGAACTCCTCCGACTGGATAGGCTTCAAGCTGTCCTGGATCTGCTCGTCCAGTTCGTCCGACGCTAGCCGGACAATCGGCGTCGACTTCATCTCCTGGATGGTCGACACGCTCGGCAGCGGCTTGTGCCCGCGCGCCATCGCCAGCAGCGACACGTAGTACCCCACGCTCTGGTAGCGGTAGGACCGGCAAAGGTTGAACACCCGCGCTCCCCGCAACGCGGAATAGCGCTCGTCGGTGAGGTAGGTCCGCGCATTGACAATTTCACAACCGGGTATATGTAAAGGCCAACTCTGAATGTTATTGACTACTATCAGACTTATCATTATGTGCGCCTTTGCGGCGAGCAGCAGGTTCAATGATCAACAGGTTTGCGTCGTAGGTGACAATGCCCAGCAGGATCGCGCAGATCACGCGGTCGATGCGGGCGTAGTAACGATGGTGATGGGCCAGCGGATTCGGGTATAACGGATCGGCTACCAGCACCTGCCGCGTCGCCCGGTCATACCCGCACAACACCACGAAATGCCCCGCCGGATCGCCGCGAAGATCGTCGCTCTCGCAGTTGTCCCCGTGCTCGCGCGAGGTCCGGTGGAGGTACGTTGAACTCAGCCCCGTCAGAATGGGAACCCCCTGGTTCAGATATTTCCGGATCAGATACGGGTTCAAATCCTCGAAGCGAAGCCGGCCACCCAGGGTCAGAAACTCAAGATACCCGTTCGTGGCCACGCGAAGCTTCGGCGACTTCTTGTGCTCCAGTTGCGCCCGGAGACGATCGCGCAAATCGGGCGCGCCCGGCGCAAACCACGTCGGATCGAACACGCGAAGATTGTAGGTATAAATCGTCGCCCGGTAGCCCCGGCTCAACGCATGATTCGCCAGAAACACGTCCAACGTGCCCCCGCCCTCAAGGCATGGAGCCTGCCTCACCACCTCGTCCAAGGTGATTGCGTCGCCGTAATAGTCGTACACGGCATGCAGGCACGTCGGCCCGCACGTCGTCTCGTCCGGTTGCGGCAAAATATTTAGTTCAAGACGTGTATCCATGGCACGATTGCCACAGATTGTACCCCGTCCGACCCAAGACCACAAGAAGATGGTGATATCCTCAATGATGGATTCTGAATGAAGACGGTCTTGTGGAATTGACGGTCAGGACGAACCGAAGTAGACAGGACGGACGAAGTGGACTGGTTGGGCTTTTCCCCTCTCCTCCATCGGGGGAGAGGGGCAGGGTGAGGGGGCATTCGTCCTTGCTGTCCTTGTGGTCCTTCTCTTACCCACACCCCCAAGTCATAAGGCCAACTCCGCGCCCCCCCCGTGCCGAATTGCAGAGGTTAAACCCGTGTGCTACCATGCCTCAACATCAACGTGAGGAGCTGGCGCCGTGGAATGTCAAGTTTGCCAGGTACGCAGTGCCATCGGACGCTGCGAAGAGTCGAACAAACTCGTCTGCGAAGAATGCAGCACCGGTTGCTACCGCTGCGGCAAGCGGATTGCCGTCACTGCGGGACACCAGACCCGCAGCGGCCATCTCTACTGTACCCCCTGCTACAAGGAGCGGGCCGACCGCAAGGCCGCGCGCGTCCGGCAGGACGAACCCAACGAGAACATGGGACTCATCCAGGATCAAGTCGCCCCGCGGCCCGGTCGGGCAGTCCCGGGAGAGCCGCCTGACCAGGAAGTCGATGAAGTCATCCTCTCCCAGTGGGAACCGCCTGCGCCCTGGAAAATGAGCCTGTACCTCGCGCTCGCCGCGATCCTCTTGTCATTCTTCTTCATGTTCTTCCCCGATTACCGAACCATCCCCCTCTCGGGCGGTGGAACCAAAAGCTACATTCCCCTCGGGTTGCTGGGCATCCTGCTTTCCGTGATCGGAGCCGTCTGGGCCGTCATAGGCCTCACGAACGTCCGCTTCATCGAGCAGCGCACGCAAACCATCATAGGCCTGGTGCTCACCCTGATCGCGGGTGTCATGGCCATTTCCGTGACCAAGCCGCCCCCCCTGTCCGACGCCGAAAGCGCCCTTACCGGCAGCGCAACTCCCCGCCAATTCGGCAGCGAGGCCGAGCGCGAGCAGTGGCGGCAGAACTTCCTGGGCGGCCAACGCCAACAGCCCCCGGCCCCATAATCACACACTCTCAAACAATGCCCCCTGCCCCAAACCCCGGGCAGGGGGCATTCTCTATTTCTGTCCATCTCCGCCGGTTTGCGAATGAATCCGCACGCTTTTTCGCGGATTCAGGCGCAAAACGGCTCATCCCGAAGACGCGGATGGAAACTCAAAGCCGTCTCCGCCGGTTTGCGAATGAATCCGCACGCTTTTTCGCGGATTCAGGCGCAAAACGGCTCATCCCGAAGACGCGGATTCAATCGCAAGCCGGTCTAGTCCATCTAGTCCCCTTCGCTTCCCCCCAAAAACAAAACAGCCGGGACGACCAATCGGCCATCCCGGCTGCAAACGTGCGTTTAAACTACGGCGTAACGGTGGTACGGTCCACGAAGAACAGGTCGTCATACCGGCTGTCGTTCGGATAGAATCGCCAACGCGGCTGGAACGGCGTGTCCGGCAGCCGGTTCCCGCACCAGGGC
>JAVEWL010000311.1:0-6532 GCA_034004565.1 FCB group bacterium
ACGCAACCGTAGCGGGCTGTCCGTTGATTTTCAATACGATGTCGCGCGCCTTGAGACCGGTCTGATCCTCGACCTCCTGCGTCACTCCCGCCACTTCGGGCTGTTTGCCGGTGTCCTTCTTGAGCTGCAACGGCGGGTCGAAGGCGACGCCCGAGATGCGCCCCACCACATCCGGCACGAGCGTGATCGGTACGCGCGATTCCCCGCGCAGCACTTCCAACTGCAGCGGCTCGTCCGCCGTCATCTTTTCAACCATCTCCGTCAGCGAAATAGAATCAACCGTGCGGCCGTTCGCCTGCACGATCACGTCGCCCGCCTGAAGTCCGGCGCGTTGCGCGGGGCTGCCCTCCAGGATCTGCCCGATAAGGGGCGTGGTATACGCCGCCGCGCCGAACCGCGCATGCTCTTCTCCGCCGAATATCTTCGGCGCCACCGGAGAGGCGTACCGCACCGTCTTCCCGTCCGGAAGTGTCCGGGCAATCTCCACCAGGTGCTGCCGGCCGCCGCCAAGCACCGCGTCGATCCGAACGTCCTGGACGATGCTCGAAATCTCGCGCCCGTCGAGCGTGAGCACGCGGTCGCCCGTCTGCCAACCGGTCGCGTCCGGCGCGCCGCCCAAGTCGGCCTCTTCCGGGCGTTCCCCTTCCTCAAGCGCGTACAGCGGCGCAAGCGCAGCCGGGGATTCCGGCAAGACCGCCCCGACCCGGTTGTCGACCTTGGACTCGGGCACTTCCGCGCCCACCATCGCCACCACCCCGTACAGCACGAAGGCCAGCACGAGGTTCATGAACGGTCCCGCCGCGATCACGATTGCGCGCTGCCAGACAGGTTTGCTGTTGTAGAAACGCTCGGGAGGAACGTGACCGTATTCTTTCTGCCGCTCATCATCGGTAAGGGGAGCATCTTCCTGGCCGGCCATTTTGACGTAGCCGCCGATGGGTAAAGCCCCGATACAGTAGTCGGTCTCCCCCCAGCGAAACCCCCACACGCGCGGGGGCATGCCCAGACTGAAACGGTCGCAATAAATCCCGCAGGCCTTCGCCGCCAGAAAGTGGCCCAACTCGTGTACAAACACAAGCAGGCCCAAAACCAGCAGAAAGACTACAATATTCAAGATGATCATCGGCGGTTACGCTCCTGTCGCCGTGAGGCAGGCCGTCACGGTGACATTCTGTTGATTAGCTGCAACGCGCACGCGCGCGCCGCGCGGTCCGCCTCCAGCACGGACTCGAGGCCCGCATCGGACCGAACTTCACTCAATTCCAGAACGCTTCCCACCACGTCGCTGATTTCCAGAAACGATATTTGCCGGCGGCAAAACGCGTCCACGGCCACCTCGTTCGCGGCGTTAAGGATGGCCGGACACGTCCCGCCCGTCCTCGCCGCGTGGAACGCGTGCGCCAGGCACGGGAAATCGGAAAAATCAGGAGCGGCAAAGGTCAGTTCGCGCATCTTGGTCAGGTCGAGCCGTCCCATGGGAGATTCTACACGTTCCGGCCACGTCAGCGCGAACAGGATTGGGAACCGCATGTCGGTAATGCCCAGGTGGGCCAGGATGCTTCCGTCGTTGAACTCGACCAGGCTGTGCACAATGCTCTGCGGGTGAATGACCACTTGAATACGGTCCAGCGGCAGCCCGAAGAGCCACATCGCCTCGATAACCTCGAGTCCCTTGTTCATAAGGGTGGCCGAATCGACGCTGATCTTGGTGCCCATGTCCCAGGTCGGATGCTTCGCCGCCTGCTCGGGCGTCACGGCACGCAGGGTCTCGCGGTCGCGCTTATAGAACGGTCCGCCCGATGCTGTCAGATGAATGCACTGAACATCCTCGAGCCGGTGGCCGTGGATGCACTGGAAGATGGCGTTGTGCTCGCTGTCCACCGGCAGGACCTGCAGACCTTTCGCCCAGGCGCGCCGCATGACCAGTTCGCCCGCCATGACGAGCGGTTCCTTGTTCGCGACGGCGATCCCGTTGCCCGCATCGATGGCGCTCAGCAGAGGCCGCAGCCCCGCCGCGCCCACGATGGCGCACAGCACAATGTCCGCGGGCTCGGCAGCCAATTCCTGCAGCCCCGTCTCGCCCGACCGCACCCGAATACCCGGTATCAGCCCGCGCAGTTTCTCAGCCGCATCTTCGGAAGCTACGGCGACGTGCTCCGGCTTGAACTCCGCCACCTGTTGGGCCAGCAGTTCGATGTTGGCGCCCGCGCCGAGACCCACCACCTTGAAACGGTTTGGATAGTGGCGCACGACGGCCAGCGTGCTGCGGCCAATGGACCCCGTCGAGCCGAGGATGGTAATGCGCCGTACGGCGGGTTCGGTGCCGACCGGGACCGGCTCGTGCAGGCCAGCCGGCTCTGGGATCGTCACTCCGATGATTGCTGCCTTTCCTTGAACCGTTGGTTCAACATTGCGCGCACCGTATGGACCGAGGTCTGGCCCAGCAACTGCCGGGCGAATTGCTTGGCGGACGACATGCGGGTCTTGGCGACTTCCGCGCGCACGCCCGGCAGTGCCACGGCGGACATGCTCAAGGAATTGACGCCCAATCCTATCAGGACCTCGGTAAAGAGCGGATCGCCCGCCACTTCGCCGCAGATCCCGCACGGGATGTGCGCCGCACGCGCCGCGCGGGCCGTCTGCCGGATCATTCGCAGGATGGCCGGGTGCGCCGGCTCGTACATGTGCGCGATCTTCTCGTTCACACGGTCGACCGCGAGTGAATACTGGATCAAATCGTTCGTGCCGATGCTGAAGAAGTCGCATTCGCGGGCCAGGAGGTCGGCCACGGCCACCGCCGACGGCACCTCGATCATCGAACCCAGCTTCACCTGACGATCGAATGCGATCCCGCGGCGCTCGAGGTCGTTGCAGACTTCCCGCACCACTTCCTTCACGCGCAGCAGTTCGTCCACGCCGCTGATCAGCGGGAACATGATCTGCACGTTGCCGTGCACGCTCGCGCGAAGCATCGCGCGCAGTTGCGCCTTGAAAATATCCGGGCGCTCGAGGCAGAACCGGATCGCGCGCCAGCCGAGCTGCGGGTTGATCTCTTCCGCCAGTTGCAGGTGCGACACGAACTTGTCGCCGCCGATGTCCAGCGTGCGCAAAATGGCCGGAGCCGGCTTCATGATTTCCGCCACGCTCGAATAGGCCGCGAACTGCTCCTCTTCCGTGGGCAGGCTCGAGCGATTCAGGAAGATGTATTCGGTTCGGTAAAGCCCGATGCCCTGGGCCTTCGTCTTAAGCTCCGGCGTGATCTCGACGGGCAGTTCCACGTTCACCATCGTCGGGATTTCGAAGCCGTCCAGCGTGCTGCTCGGCCGCGCCAGGCCCGCCACCATCGCGCTGTGACGCCGCACGACGTCGTGCTCGCGTTCCGCGGCGAATTTGCGCAGGGTTTCCTCGTCCGGCCGAATGAAGACGTATCCGCGCGTGCCGTCGATGATCATCGTGTCGCCCGGCAGCGTGTGCGCCCCGACGTATTTGAGCCCGACCACGGCGGGCACCTGGAACGCGCGCGCGAGGATGGCCGTGTGCGAGGTGGGCCCGCTCACGTCCGTTGCAATGCCCAGCACATTGGCCAGATCCATCTTGGCCGTATCCGAGGGAGAAAGATCGTGCGCCACGATGATACACGGGCGCTCGAGGTGTTCGAGGTTGTCCAGTTCGGTATTCAGCAGGTGTCCCAGGACGCGCGTGCCCACGTCGAAAAAGTCCTGGGCGCGTTCGCGAAACAAGGGATCGTCGACCGTCGTGAGCATCTTGGAGTATCGCACGATGAGATCGTCGACAATGTACTCCGCGTTCAGCCCTTCACTTTCCAGGCGGCTCTCGAACTCCTGGTGAAGGGTGACATCGTCGAGAAGCATCTGGTGGGCCTTGAAGATGTCCGCGTGATGGGCGCCCAGGCCCCGGGATGTGCGGTCGTAGAGGTCCTGCAGTTCCTTGCGGACGGCTTCGACGGCTCGGTGGAAACGCTGGCGTTCGGCCTCTTTGTCTTTGACCTGGTACTTGGGCACATCGAGGCTGCGCACGCCGAAATTCAGCGCGGGCCCGATGGCAATACCGGGCGAAACACCGATGCCGCGAAGCGCAATCTCCACTTACTCTTCCCCGAAGCCGGATTCAACAAGTTGGCGGACCGCCCCCATTGCCTCCGATGCATCCGAACCCGTGCAGGTAATGCTCAATCGGCTGCCCTGCGCGGCGGCGAGCGTAAGCAACCCCATGATGCTCTTCGCGTTCACCCGGTGCGAATTGACGGAAATGTAGACGTCACTTTTGAAGGGCAGGACCGTCTGCACAAGACGGGCGGCAGGCCGCGCGTGAAGGCCCAGCGAATTGACTACGATCAGTTCTTCGGTAATTTCCATGCTTCTACTTTGTCCACCGGCGCTGCGGACGCATATAGGGAAAATATCCAACTGTCATGTCGGGCCGTTCCCGATTGACACGTTTCACATAGGTCAAGAGGAACCAAAATACGGGCGACCGGACACCGATTGGACCCTGCGTTGTAGGCACAGGTTGCGCAACGTACCGCCTCGCAACACTTCCCGCGCGCTCCGACCCGCCAGTACAAAACTTGCAAGCATTTGCCGTTGCAGGCTGAAGGGTAGGATGACTCCCCCTTACGCCGCTGAATACACGCACTCGAGTACCGAAAGACTATAATTGATTATCCTTCAGCATTGCAAAACATTTCCGGGAGAATATTAGACGAACTTTTCACGGACCTGATACGGTCTTTCCCCGGAACAGATGCTATCCCAACCACTTAACACCCTGTCCCTTGACCGGATTCCCCCTTGCCGACGTCCTTTACGCACCGGGTTCCGTCAGACCGCATCTCTTCCGCAACTCGCTTAATCCAGCGCGCACAGGAACTGACGGTAGTCTTCGGTCGCCGCTGCCTGCGCCTCGATTCGACGCACGTTGATTGCGTCGAAGTTCAGCCGCAGCAACGATACAATCGCGGAATCGAGTTCGTTCTCGCTGGCCATGCGCTTCAACGTGCTGATGGCGTGCTCCTTCGGCATCCCTTTGCGATAGGGGCGGTCCTCCGTCAACGCCGTAAACACGTCCGCCACTGCCAGCACACGCGCGCCCAGCGGAAGGTCGCGCTCGACCCGGTGGAACGGATAACCGCTGCCGTTCAGGCGCTCCTGGTGCATCGAGCTCCACGTCGTAATGACGTCGAGCCCTTCGATGGGTTCCAGGATGTGATACGTATAGAACGCGTGGCTGCGCATCACGTCGCGCTCCACATCCTCGAGTTTGCCCGGCTTCTCCAGAATTTCCAACGGCACCGCCAGCTTGCCCAAATCGTGCAGGTACGCCGCAACGCGCATTAGCCGGCATTCCTGGTCCGAAAAGCCCACCAGCCGCGCCAGTTCCACCGCGCTCGCAGCCACGCCGCTCGAATGCGTCGCCGTGTATTCGCTGCGAAAATCGATGAGCCGGCAAAGCATGTACGCCAGGTCCGTCAGCCGGTCCATGTTCAATTCCATCTGCTGCCAGCGGACCCGGTTCCGCAGCACCGACTCCAGCGCGCGCGATCCCGACTCGTACCAGAAATACTCCCGGCCGGCCAGGCGCTCGAACGCCTCAATCGCGTCCGGATGAAACCAGGCGGCCCCCAGGGATCTGATGCGAGGAAGAATGACCGCGGCCTGTGCGGGCATGGGCTGGTCGCTGTCGATGAGTACCGCAATGCGGTCCGCCAAGTGCAGAATGTGGCTTTCGAGCGGCACCGCCTCGCCGCGCGCCGTGGCGCCTTCGCCGTCTTTCCAGGCCACATGATGAAATCGCACCATGCGCGCAATCCCGGCAAAGGGCTCGAACATGTTGAGCAGCAAATACCCGACTTCGGCGTGCAGGTGCGGATCAATGCCTTCGAATTGCAGGGTGTCGAGCCGGTCCTGGAGCGAAAACGCGCCGATATCGTGCAACGCCCCCGCCACCGCGACATCCTGCAAATCGCCGATGGGCACGCCCATTTCCGTGGCTATGCTGTGCGCAATATACGCCACCTGCAATTGATGGTTCACGACCCTGGGACTCATTAGGTCCATGACCTTCGAAAGCGAGCTCACGAAATCGAAGACCTGGACCCGCGCTTCTCCCATCATCATGACTTCGCGTCTCCCCTGCGGCTCACCCGTCAAAGCTCAAATGCCGCTTCGACATTATACCCTAATGTCGCCTCCCCCTCCGGTCCATGCCACCTCCAAACTTGTTTGGCGGTGCTTAAGGGGCAGTACGAAAAGCTTCCCCCCCTACCCCCCCGCAGGCGGGGGGGACCGCTCTGAAGGGGTTGACGCTGCCTTATTCTTGAACCGCCCCGCCCAAGCGCTTCCCCCCCGCCTGCGGGGGGGTAGGGGGGGAAGCTTTTCGCACTGCCCCTTAAGCACCCCCAAACATGGTTGGAGGTGGCATTCCTTGTATCGCGGGACCGCCGGTGACCTGGTATCAACGCAGCCCAACCCCCCGCTCGTCCGTTCCGCTGGCTGCCGGCGTGCGTGCTGGG
>JAVEWL010000312.1:0-6530 GCA_034004565.1 FCB group bacterium
CTCTCGCTGTGTTCCTCGGACCAGCGGGGCTGGCGTTTTTCCAGAAATGCGGCGATGCCTTCCTGGGCTTCGCCGCTGGCGCGGGCGGCGGCATGAACCTCGCGGGCAAGGTCGAGATCTTCGCTGACCGGACGCGGGCGAAGCGCGTTCAACAATTCTTTGGTGTGTGCAAGGGCCTGGGGAGCGCCCAGCGCGATGTGACCTGCCAGGGCCAGGGCTTCGTTGACAATTTCGTCGGGCGGCACCACCCGGTTGACGAGGCCGATGGCGAGGGCTTTGGTCGCGTCGATGCCTTCACCGAGCAGGACCAGTTCGCGTGCGTCGGCTTCGCGGATTCGGTGCAGGAGAAAAGAAAGCACCAGCGCCGCCACGAGCCCGCGCCGGACCTCCGGGTAGCCAATTAAGGTGCCCTCGGCCGCGACCACAAAATCGCAGCAGGTCATCAGGCCCGCGCCGCCGGCCAGTGCGGCGCCGTGAACGGCGGCAATCGTGATCTTCGGAGAATTGTGGAGAACCGTGAGCGCGCGCGCGACGTGGCCGGCGGAGGCGTGCGCCGTATTGGACTCGACCGCTTCCCGCAAATCGAGGCCTGCACAGAAGACCGGTCCCGCGCCCCGCAAAACGATGCAGCGCACGGCCGGGTCCCGGTCCGCCGCTTCGATGGCGTCGGCAAGCTCGGCAAGCAGAGCCATGCTCAGGGCATTGCGCCGCTCGGGGCGATTCAAAGTCAGCAAGCGAACGCCGGGGTCGCGGTCCGCCGTCAACACGAGGGCCGGTACTGTCGCCATTGCGCTATTCTCCCTTATCCGTATCCGCTCGGCGGCACAGCGGAAGCAGGCCCTCGCCGATCGGTAGTTCCAGTTCAAGCAACGCCTGGCCCAGCGCCTTCCCTTGCGCATCGACGCGAAGAGATCGGCTTCCGCCGCCGGCCAGTACGCCGTGGAGGACAAAATTGAACGCGTTCAACGTGGGCAGGTCGTAACGGACGACGCCGGTTAATCCCAGAGGCTCGAGAAAAGTCTCCACGCTCTCCGGTGTGAGCGCCTGCGCGAGGAATTCGTACCCCGCGCGCGTGTAGGCGATGACGCTCACGTTGGCGCTGGCGCCCTTGTCGCCGCTACGGCCGTGAGCCAGTTCGCCAAGCCGGACGCGGAACGTCGTCTCTGTGGCGGGGGCCGTATTCATATTTCGATTACCTCCACGACGGGTGTGACCTCGTTCTTCTCGATTAGGCAAGGCCAGTATCCGAACACGGCCTGCACGCGCGGGCGGCCCGCCGAGAAGCCGGTGACGCCCTGGGGGCCGGCGGTGACCAGCGGCGCGAGCTCTCGCGAAAAGCGCTCGACGACTTCGCGCCGGGGATCGGCCACGCCGATGCGGAGCACCGTCTCCAGTAATTCCGGCTCGTCGAACACGCCCGGCACCACCGCTCCGGCGCCGATGCACTCGACCTGGCTGCGTTCGGGCGCATACCCGGCCCGGCGCATGCGTTCGAGGACGATCTCGCCGCAGCGCCGCGCTTTCTTCACCACGTCGCGGCCGAAAAGCGTGAGCATGCCTTGCGCCCAGAAGCCGTCGCGATGCGTGGCGCTGACTTTGTAGGTCGACGGCGGGGCACTGCCGCGCACGCCCAAGACGGACACGCGATTGGGGCCTTCCTGCTGAACCCGCGTCGTCATAAGCGACACGCAGACATCGGGGCTGAGATACTGCGCGGGATCGCCGATCTCGTAGAGAAGCTGTTCCTTGACCGTCTCCTCGCTGACGCAGCCGCCGGTGCCTTCGGGCTTGGTGACGCAACACGAGCCGTCCGCGCGCATCTCGACGAAGGGAAATCCCACGTCCGCCATGTCGGGAAAGTCGAGCCAGCGGGTGGCAATGCCGCCGGAGACCTGCGCGCCGCATTCGATGATGTGGCCGGCGACGGTTGCCGCCGCGATGCGGTTGTAGTCGTCCCAGGCCCAGCCGAAGTGATGAATGCAGGGCGCGGTGACCAATGTGGGGTCCGAAAGCCGCCCCGCCACGACGATGTCCGCGCCACGCTCCAATGCTTCGACCACGGGCCGCGCGCCGAGGTAGGCGTTGGCCGTCTCGAGATCGTCGAGGACCGTGCGAATCGACGCGCCGGTTTCGAGGTTGCGGAAGAGTTCGGGGTCCGCGCCGTCGCACTGCGCCCGCAATGTGGCGAGCACGTCGTCACCGGTTACCACGCCGATGCGCAGACCCTCGCAACCTGCCTCGCGCAGCGCAAGTGCGCAAGCCTCCGCGCAGGCCTTTGGATTGAGACCTCCCGCGTTGGTGATGACGCGCACCTTCGATCCGTTGCGCCAGAACGGCGCGAGCGAACGGACGACCTCGACGAAGTCCGCCGCGTATCCGGCTTCGGGATTGCGCTTGCGCTGCTGGGCCATGATCGAAAGCGACACCTCGGCGAGGTAATCGAGGGTGAGATAGTCGAGGCTTGGCTGCTGGGACAGAAGCCGGGCGGGCGCGTCGGGCGCGTCGCCCCAGAAGCCCTGGGCATTGCCGATTCGCAGTGGTTCGCGCATGTTGGTCTTCCATCCTGGTCGGTCATGCCGTACGTTTCATGCTTATGGCGCAACGCACTCCTCAAAGCTCCCCCCCTACCCCCCCGCAGGCGGGGGGGAAAGAATGCCCGTCTGCGGTGTCGACTCCCCCCCGCCTGCGGGGGGGTAGGGGGGGAGCTCTTCGCATTCCTCGACCTCGAATTCAAACTCGCTACACCTGCATCACCCCCGTGTGGAAGCGGCCCGACGGCGGCGTTCGCTTCGCGAGGGCGAGCGCGGTAATCAGCACGTCGCGCGTGGTGTGCGGCGCGATGATGGCGTCGACCCAGCCGCGCGCGGCACCGTACCGGATGTCCATTTGTTTGAGGTAGTCCTGCTTCATTTGGTCGCGCACGCTTTCCAGTTCGAACAGGTCCAGCGGTTTTGCCGTTCGCTTTTGCACGGCAAAGAGCGTTTCCGCGGCCTGCTCGGCGCCCATCACGGCGTAGCGCGCGTTGGGCCACGCGAAGATGAAGCGCGGGTCGTAGGCCTTCCCGCAGAGGGCGTAGTTGCCCGCTCCGAACGAGCCGCCCACCACGACCGTAATTTTCGGCACGATGGAGTTGCTGACCGCGTTGACGAGTTTCGCCCCGCGGCGGATGATGCCCGACTGTTCGGCGTCGCGCCCCACCATGAACCCCACCACGTCCTGAAGAAACACGATGGGCACGCCGAGCTGGTTGCAGTCCATCACAAAGCGCGCGG
Source organism: FCB group bacterium (assembly GCA_034004565.1). Lineage (GTDB taxonomy): Bacteria > Hydrogenedentota > Hydrogenedentia > Hydrogenedentales > SLHB01 > JAVEWL01. The sequence goes on from JAVEWL010000312.1 coordinate 3,273, forward strand.
CCTTATCGGCGCTGTCGCCGTAGATGACCCCGCCGATTTGCACGCCTTCGGTTTTGGACTGCACGCGGCGGCGCTGGTTTGCCACGATTCCCACCGCGTGGCCGCCGATGCGCGCGTAGCCGGTTACGAGCGAATGCCCGTAGTTCGCCTTGTACCCTTGGAATGAATCGCGGTCAACGATGCAGGCCAGCAAGTCGTGCGCATCGTATTCGGTGTGTCCCGTGGGATCGATGAAGGCGTAGACGTCGTGCGGGTCGCGTGCCGTCTCGCCGGAGGGCGCCGCCGTTTGATCCGAAGGCAGCATGTCGACCAGCGAGCGCAAGTGCCGGAGGCAGCTTTCGTCGTCGGGCTCGACGTAATCGACGGTGCCGCTGATTTCCGCGTGCATGGTCGCGCCGCCGAGATCTTCCGCCTCGACGACCTGGCCGATGGCGGCCTTTACCAACGCGGGACCCGCGAGGTAGAGGCCGCTGCCTTCCGTCATGAGCAGCTTGTCGCAAAGCACTGGAAGGTACGCCCCGCCCGCAATGCAATTGCCCATGATGGCCGCGAATTGCGGTACGCCCGCCGCCGAAAGTACGGCGTTGTTCCGGAAGATGCGCCCAAAATCGTCCTCATCGGGAAAGATCTCGTCCTGCATCGGCAAATACACGCCCGCGGAATCCACGAGGTAGATGACAGGCAGGTTGCATTCGAAGGCGATGCGTTGCGCGCGCAGGAGCTTCTTCACGGTCATGGGGAAGAACGCGCCGGCTTTTACCGTGGCGTCGTTGGCGACCAGCATGCAGGGCCGGCCGCATACGGGGCCGATGCCCGCCACGACGCCCGCCGCGGGTACGGCGCCCACCTCGTCGTACATGCCGTGGGCCGCCCAGAGGCCGAGTTCGAGGAACGCCGTGCCGGGATCGAGCAGCAGGGCCAGACGATCGCGCGCCGTGAGGCGTCCGAGACGTTGCTGACGTTCGCGCCCGGCGGCGCCGCCGCCTTCGCGCAGTAGGGTTTCCTGCGCAAGGATCTCTTCGGTGATCGCGCGCAGCGGTTCGGAGCGCGCACCGGCCGCATGTGCATTCACAGGCTGCCCCCCGTGATTCTGTCGGAGACGCGCCGGATCTCGTCGTCGTGGTTGTGCCGCATTCCTTCGAATGCCTGGTCGATCTCGTCAAAGGCCATGCGGCAATACAACTTTCCCGCATCCACGTCGCCCTGCACGGAAGCGGCGTTGCCGTTCGCCGCGGCAAGAGCGGAATCGAGGCGGCTTAACACCGCCGTCAGCGTGTACAGCGCCATCGCGACGGTGGCCACGCGGTTGAGCACGAGTTGGTTTTCGACAATGCCTTCGCGGTGCCGCACCAGCAGGCGCTGGTTCGTAAGACCGAAACGTCGAACGGCCGCGGCAAGCTTTGCGCCCTCGTCCGCGAGTTGCCGCGAATGCAACGGCACCTCCGGCGTGCGCAGGACCCGGCTGAGGCTGTTGCGTCCGAAGCCCAGCAGCGTGCCGATCCCCGAGAAGGGGCTCTTTGCGGCGCCGAGCACGTCCTTGAGGTGCATGCCCACATCGCGCAGACCCACCGCGCCGATAAACGCGCGCAGGACTTCGTTGGAACCTTCGCCGATCATGTTGAGACGCGCGTCACGCATCATGCGCTCGAAAGGCTCGTCCGTGAAGAAGCAACGCCCGCCGTAGATTTGCATCGTGTCGTAGAGAATGCGCCACTGAGCCTCGCTCGCGATGACCTTGAGCATGGTCGTTTCGAGCATGAAGTCTTCCTCGCCGCGGTCGAGCAGACCCGCGGTGAGGTAGGTCGCGGATTCGATGGCGTAGCACAGGGCGGACATGGTCGCAATCTTGTGCTTGACCATGTCGAAGGAAGCGAGGGGGCGGCCAAACTGGTGGCGCGCTTTCGCGTGGCGGACGGCGCGCTCGATGAGTTCCTTGGACGAACCCGTGCAACTCGCGCCGAAGGTCGTGCGCCCGAAATCGAGCACCGTCAGCGCAACTCGCAGGCCGCCGCCCTTGGGACCGAGAATGTTCTCCGCCGGCACCTCCATGTTTTCGAACGCGAGCTTCGCCGTCTTGGTGCCTCGCATGCCCACTTTCTCGAGCGCGGGCTCCGTCACTCGGAAGCCCGGCATCTCGGGCCGCACGAGAAAGGCCGTGATCTTGTCGCGGCCGTCGATTTCCGTTTGCGCCATCACCGTGAGCACGTGGGCGATGCCGCCGTTGGTGATCCACTGTTTCTCGCCGTTCAGCGTGTAGGTATTGCGCTCGGGATTGTAGACCGCGCGCGTCTGCACGCCGGCGGCATCCGAGCCCGCGTTGGGCTCGGTCAACGCGAAGGCCGCAAGCTTCTCACCGCACGTTAAGGCCGGAAGCCACTCGCGCTTCTGCTCTTCCGTGCCGAAAAGTTGGATGGCCTTCAGCCCGATGCTGTGCTGCACGTTGATGAAGAGCGCCGTCGACCCGCAGCGGCGCGACACCTCCTCGACCAGCCGGCAGAACGTGTCGTAGGAGCATTCCCCGCCGCCGTATTCCGCGGGAACGGTGCTGCCGTAGATGCCCAGCGCGCCCAACCCGTCAATAATTGTTTGGGGAATATCCTGTTGCCGATCAATGGCGTCGGGGTCGAGGTGTGCGTCCATGAACGCCACGAGCGCGCAACGCAATGCTCCCCCGCGTGCGCGCTCCGCCTCCGATGGGTGCGGATAGGGGAAAACACGGGCCGCGTCGAACAGGCCGAAATACAAAGCCTTGGCAAAGCTGGGCAGCGGGCGGCCGGAAAAGAGCAGTTCCTCGGCCAGCCGCATCTGCTGTTCCGAAAGATGGGCCTTGGTGGGCATGGCGCTCTCCGGTTCAAGTGTACCGCGAAACAGATAAGGTCGCGGTCGATCGTCGAAGGGGCGCAGAGGAAACCTAGTGTGTGCTGAAGCTATTCTGAACAGGCGCGGGAGGGATTGTCAATGAACGAAAAACCCAAGCCCTCCCTCTCCTTCTTGTCCTCCTCCCTCTCCCTTTGGGAGAGGGCGGGGTGAGGGCTTCCGCCCAACGCTGCACGCCATCCTATGCGCTACCTTTCCCTACGAGTCATTGCGAGCGCAGCGAAGCAACCTATCGAGGTGAAGCCGTGGGACGAAGAGGTTGCTTCGCTGCGCTCGCAATGACTCGGGTGGAAAGGTTGTTGGGGAAAAGTGAAGCCGGTGGCGTTAGCCCTCACCCCGGCCCACTACCAAGGGGTGTGGGTGGTATTCAAGAGGGTGTGG
>JAVEWL010000313.1:0-6507 GCA_034004565.1 FCB group bacterium
TATGGCAGGGGTGGACCTGAACACCGTTCGGGAATTGCTTGGACATGTGGACCTGTCGGTAACGCTCCGGTATGCCCACCTTGCCCCGCATGTGAAGGCCGCTGCCGTGGAAACCTTGGTATCCAAAGCCGAAAGCAACATCGTCCCCTTCGAGAAGGCCGAATAGGTGCATATTTCGACTCCCCAGAGCGCAAACGCAGATCAGCGGGGCTTTCACAAGGGTTTCATACCACCCCACCCTGAAAGATCGCGCAAAACGCTCCCCAGAGCGTGAAAACGACATAGAAGGGCAACATCCCCGGCTGTGTGCGGTCGGGGTGGGTATAGAGCGCCCGCTGAGGGGGTAGGATTCCTTGACGGGCAGACCAAGCGCATGAGCGAGCACGCGCAAGGCCAGGGGCATTATACCCCTTTGCTTGTGGGGCAAATCATGCGGGGAGGGGTGGCTTTATGGAGACGCCGGATTCGTGCGACCAGCTTAAGGCAGACATGAAAGCGTTCAGGGAGGAAGTTCTTGCGGGCCATGAAATGATTTGCGACATGGCCGAGGCCGCTTTGAAGAAGAATGGTCTGATTGAAATCATAGCGGTATACACGGCCCTCCTGCCTGTATACGCGGAGGCAACCGCAAAGGCGGGGGCGTATTTGGATCTCAAGCAACGACTTTCGCCATCCTTGGAGCGACTCAAGGCAAAGGTGAATGAGGCTCGTTCCCGACGCCAAAGTCTTAATTAGCCATAACGCCGGGGGATAGGCTGATCCCCGAACGCGGGCAACCGTGGCCCGTTTCCCCCGGCTTTCCTTTCCACGGACCGTTTACGGAGCGGACTATGGGCAAGCGCAAGAGCATCACCACCGCCGACAGCCAGGGCGACGACCGGCACCCACCCCTTGAAGTCCCCACCACGGACATATCAGAGCTCGTTTCCGCGTCATCCGGCGCAGAGCTTGCCACGCGGCTATGGGAACGCATTGAGCGCCGATTCGAGGCGGTCTCAAGCGCCACCCGCGACGTAGTGACCGGGCGGTCATCACCGGCATGGTTAGATCTTGTAATGGCAGGAACCTCAATAGCTTCCATGCGAGACATCAGGTACGTACTCATGCGGGAGGATTGGAGAGAGGCCATGCTCTTAGCTGTAGGGGAAAAGGCCGCTCAACTTGAGAAAGCCGCACAAAACCTCAAGAAGGGGGGGCGCAAAGGCAAATGGACGCAAGCCCCCTATCGTGGCGACAAGAAAGGATACGAGGATGACATACGCGGGCTAAGTGAGACGTATCGGATAGATTTGCCGGGACGAAGCCGTTATGACAGAGCGAAACTAATTGCAGAGGCGATGCAACGAAAGCACCGCAGCTACAGATTCAAGGTGTCAAGAGACACCATCTATCGAGCCATGAATAACTTGGGGCTTGCATAATCCCTTTTTGCAGAAAACAGCGGGTTCAATTTGGTCAGAGAAGGCCCCAGTGTGGCTTTCCAAGGGTTCTCTGGCTACGTGTTCTACTCCACGTCGAATCTTACCAAGGTCTGCACGTTCGCGTATGCCCGCGGCCTCCGCGATTTGGAGTCTCGGAAGCGGACCTTTGCGCCGAGGTGAGCCAGGTTCTTTCAAAGTGCGGGATTCAGGAAACCACAGACGCCGCTACCAAAGCACTGGGGCCGGTACTGGTATTGCGACTTGAAGCCAAGCGACAGGGCAGAATCGTAGTCTATCGGGTGAGCCTGGACGTTCGGCAAAATGCGGTAGCATTCATGGCCGGAGATCAAAGAATCTTCGCCCCTTGTTTCCTGTGGCGTGCCGATGTGTTTAATATCGCAGGAGCGCGAGAGTCAGACCGAATAAGAGCAGACACACGGGGGGTGCTCCGCCGCTTTACCCGCGCCGTTCTTGAAGCAAGGCATACTGAATTGACTACTTGACGGGCAAGCGACCTAAGACGGCATTTATTACTAGCTGCACGTCGGTGGCATCGCATTTTCCGCTTCCATTAACATCGGGCCGGTACAAGGCTCGCTCCCCATTGTTTACATCGGGAATCGTTGGGCCTTCAAGTGTGATTTCGTCATATTCGAAATTCTTGAAAGGTGTGAAGGAAAAGCGTTGCGTCATTTGGCGGGTGTCACAAGGAACCGTGGTCCCTTCTGGAGTGATCGCGTGGTTCAATTCAAATGACCCTATGGTCTGAAAGCCGGGAATCGAACCCTTTTCATAGGCAAACGAAATGATGACCTGGCCCTCTGGCCCTGTGGTTCGCGTCATTCTAATCGCTGTGGGAAGGTCCCCGTTGTCGATGTTTACGATTTGGCCTGAGCCGTCATTGGTAACAGACCCGATAAGCTGTGGATGTGGGGTGGCCCCTCCTACCCATTGGTAGTAGAAAACGGCATAGGCGGCATTTCCAAGTTCATCTTCGAGTATGGTTTCAAACGCAATATCGGGCGAAAAAGGCAATACGCTTTGAGGATCTGAAAACCGGACGGTCCAGACAAAATCGCCCGGCGCCATTTGAGAAGCTAAACCGTCGTGCGTGTAGGGCAGCCGAACAGGCGATGACGCATGGTCAGCGAGGCCGTGAAGCGAGTTGGGGCCATATCCGAGTTCTGGATGAACAATCTTCACCACGTCAGATGCTCCGCTGTACCTAGCTGTCCCGGCGTAAGCAGCCGAGCAGATAACCAGTAGCGCCATTAGCAACACAATGCCTTTCATGCTCAATCCCTCCGGGTTTGCTCCTATGCCTATTCATTTTAGCTGCAATGGTGTTTATCTCTTTGAGAACAAGCTGAGTATGGTATAGCTCTCAACAACAATCAATAGCCAAGAACTGAAGCCAGAGGCAGGTATTTTTACTGCAAAAACTAGAGAGGGAGAGGACTGTATAGGGGGGTGTCGCGTCAGGGGGGGTGGCCGGGGGTGCGCTCTGTTCTCCGCGTGCCGTCGCGCCCGCCCGCCTTCGCGGATGAACAAAGACATGCGCAGCCTGTGCCAACCACGATCAAGCCTGATAATCCCCAACCGTTTCACCATTCCCCGTAACCGGCCATATGCCGCCCCGCCAGAATCCGATTCTATGTCAAGAATACGCTCCCCAGAGCGAATTCAGACATTAACGCCCCTTCATTGACCCAAAGTGCCATGAAGGAAGATAAGATCCCGGAATTGCCTCTTTTTGAGGGGGCAGAGCGAAGGGAAGGGCATTCTGTGAGGGCAGGACACCGAAGCCGCCCCCGATGTACCCGCGAAGATAGTAACGCGTCCCAAGGCTTGTCTACTCAATGCGGAGCCACATCGGCAAGGCTCGTTAGTGACCAGTTGGTGACCAGCCCCATAAACAGAAAAGCAGCCGGTTGCGACTGTATGCGCAACCGGCTGTCTAGTAAGGCTTTAACGTGGTGGAGGTGAGGGGGATCGAACCCCTGACCTCTGCATTGCGAACGCAGCGCTCTCCCATCTGAGCTACACCCCCACGTTGAGATACTTGGCGTTGGCTGGGAGGCCGGACGTCAAGCGGGGGAATGCTACCAGAGGAATGTGGTGAAGGTCAAGTTGGCAACGGGGTGGTTTGCCGGAAGGTGAATCAGTTGCATAGGCGCATTTCCACGATGCCGGCTTCGTCGTGGGGTGCGAAGTTGCGGGTGGTGATGGAGACGGTGGTGCGGGCGTTATCCGGCTGGTTGGTGGGCAGGGTGGTGTGTATCTCGCTGATGCCGGCGATGCCGCCGCTGAGGGTATTGCCGGTGAGTTTCAGGAAGATCTTGTAGCCTTCGGGGTGGCCGGGCTTGTCGGCGTAGGCGCGCTCGATGGGTTGTCCATTCCGCAGCAAGACGGCTTCGCGCACGCTTTCCCAGTCGGTTTGAAGGGCGTAGTCGACGGGTTGTCCGTTTTCGGTGCGGTGGAAGACGATGGCGACCTGGGGGGCGTTGGGCAAGGGGGGCAGGGCGAGTTCGGGAAGTGTTGAAGGATCGCCGGCTGGATCCACGGGGTCGGAGGAGTATTTGTAGAGGCTCACTTCGAGTTCGAGGTCTCCTGTAAGTTCGCGATCGAGCCGCAGGGTGGCCTGTTCGTCCGTCCGTTGCGATGACAGGAAGATCACGGCCGGATGGCCGAGTATTCGTGTGGAGCCTTGCGCGGGTTTCCATTGGCAGAGTGTTATGGGGGCTTCGGGGCCTTCGACCAGGAACGTATCGTTGTGGAAGGAGGTGCGGGTTTGCGCATCGACCTGGCCGAAGAGGCATTCGCTCGCGTTGCCCAAGGCAAGCCCCACGCCTTTGGCATCGGTGGAGTCGATCGAGGGGCACTTGGCGAGTGGGACTCCGTCGAGCTCGACGCGGGCGAAGCCTGAATGCCGCGCGAGGCGCAGGGTATGCCACTGGCGCGGGTCGGCGTTGGCGGGGCGGGAGTGGACTTGTTCGGGCTTGCCGTCGACGAAGCGCTGGAGCTGGAGTTCGAGCGTGTCATCCTGTTTTCGGTGGAGCAGGGCTGTTGCGTAGTTCTTGGCGTCCTCAATTTCATAGGCGAAACCGGCGGAGCCTTCTTTCGAGAGTTGGAGTTGGCCGGTCAGTTCGTATTGGGCGCCCATGTTCCACGGGGCCGCGAGCAGGCCGGGCTGGGCGGCCGTCTTTGCCGCGCAGGCCATAGGATCGTCTTCGTTGCCCCCGGTTTTGACGGCCCGCCAGGTCCCGGCGTGCGCGCGCCAGTCGGCCGTACCCGCCTGGAAGTGTTCCAGGTGATGGTCGAGAGGCTTTATCTGTACGCCCTGGAAGGGCAAGTTTTCGGCGTTGTTTGCGACGAGGGCCATGGTGCCGCCGGCGAATGTGGTGTCGGAGGTTTCGAGGCAAATGGTGCCGTCAACGGCGACCTTGATCGTTTCGTCCAGGCGGATCACGCGGACCCAGCGGGACCGGGATTGGCAGAGGGCGCCGCAGTCGTATGACGCGAGCACTCGGCGGTTGGCGCCGTTGATTGCGTCCAGTTGCGCGCGCAGTGTTTCTTTTTCCGAGTGGGAGAAGAGCAGGGAATAGGCGGCGCCGTTGGGTTGCCGGGCGAACTCGATGCCCCAGGAGGCGGGATGTTTGGCATCGGGGCCGTCGGGCGGAACCACCAGGTCGAGTTGAAAATGGGTCCAATCGGTTCTGCCGAGAGGGCAGAGGGCGCCGGTCCCTGAAGGGGTCCATCCGACCGATTCTATGCCGTCCTTGGGGCTTTCCTCTTTTGTATCTTTGTTGCGGGGAGCGTAGATGTGGATGCGCGACTGATCTTCGTAGCCGGGCGGCAGGTCGGCCGGATCCGACGCCAGCATGAGGGCATCGATGAGGGCTTCGTGTCCTGCCTGGATCAGCCGGAGTTTTTGTTCGCCGGCCGAGAAGTCGCAGGTGGCTGCGAGGAGCCAGCGCCATGCGCGGGGCGGCACGCTGGCCTTGACGCGGTAGGGTTCTTCGCCGTCTCTGAGGTTTGGCGCGATGGCCCCCTCGAGGCGCGGGGTGCCCGTGGTGAGCAGGTAGAAGCTGTTGGAACAGACGCAGTGCCACTGGGCGCGTACCCAAACGCGGTAGGAACCCGCTTTTGGCAGATCGACGGTGAAATCGAGCTCGCCGGTCTTTGCGCCGGCGGTGGCGCCCTTCTCGCGCAGGGAACTTCGCACGACGGCGCCGCCTTCGCTCAGCATGACGCACTTGCCTTCGCGAGCCTGGGGATTGGGCACGATGTGTGCGGGCGCCACGACGGCGTCGGCTTGCTCCGCCTCGCGCAGGAGGCGCCACGGTTCTGAGTGGCTCTGTCCCGCCCACAACAGACCCGCCAGGGCGAGCCATACCAAGCGATATTGGCTAGCTTTCATGTCTGGGCTCCACGCGGGGCATTTTGCTGAGCCGGTCGAGGTACTCGGGAGCGCGTTGTCCGGCGTCGCTTTGGGGATAGCGATCGGCCAGCGCCTGGAAGCAATTCCGCGCTTCGGTGTAGTCTTGCGACGACAATGCGCGGCCGGCCCGCCAGAGGAGCGCCTGGGGCGCGACGGTGCTCGATGCGTAGCGCGTTTCCACTTCTCGCATAGTTTCCGCAGCCTGATCGTCCATCTTCAGGGCCGCCTCGGTCAGCCCGCGCAGCAGAAGCAGGTCCGCGGCGTTCGGATGGCCGGGTTGCGCCGCACAGAGGGCCGCTCCCTCCTCGTATGCCTGCTCGTATGCCTCGCTCTGGTAGAGGCAAGTGATTCGGCTCAGGTGCGCCGTGGCGGCCTCGGGGGCGCCGGGGTAGGATTCCGCCAATTCCTTGAACGCGTCGGCCGCGCTGCCGAGAGCTTTCAAGGCGATGTATGTTTCGCCGATGCGCCGCAGGAAACCGGGGGCTTCCGAGGCCTTCGGATGCCGCTCGACGAAGCGCCGGTAGGCCTTGATTGTGTTGTCGCTGTCGTGGATCGTCTTCAGGGTCTCGGCATGCCGCACATAGGCCTCGGCAAGACGTGTTTCGTCGAGCAGTGCCTTATCGAAGCGCCGTTCGGCCGTGTCCA
>JAVEWL010000314.1:0-6496 GCA_034004565.1 FCB group bacterium
ACCACAGGACCGCTACCGTCGAGCGTTCCCAGCGAGGCCGCCCACTCATACGTCCACAACGGGCTCAACCCCGCCGCCGGAGTCAGGCGCAATTCCGTACCCTGCCCCGCCCGCAGAACCTGCACGTCCGCCGCCACGCCAAGCGACTTCGGATCCACCGGAAAACCCGGCAGGTCGAGGTAGTTGGGAATGCCGTCGCCGTCGTCGTCCCCCGTGCCCTCCACCGCGTCCGGAATGCCGTTGCCGTTCGAATCCACATCGAGGAAGTTCGGCACCGAGTCCGCATCAACGTCGCCCGTGCCTTCAACGTCATCCGGAATGCCGTCGCCGTCCGAATCGGGATCCAGGAAATCCGGAAGCCCGTCCCCGTCAACGTCTTCGCCTCCCTCCAGCCGATCCGAAATACCGTTCGCATCCGAGTCGGCCTGCGGGTCGATTGGCAATTTTCCCAATTGGACCAGCTGCTGGTATTCCGTCGGCGTGATGAACGTCGCCTTCGCCGCAACGAGATAATCCAGAATCTGGTCAAACTCGCCGAATGCGTCACGGAACGTCTGCACGTACGGATGGTGCTGCAGCACAACCACCGGCCGCGTTGCGCTATACGTCGAAAGAAACCGGCTGTAGCTCGGCACCCCCGTGCTCAACTCGATTTCTCCCGCACGCGCAAGCACCAGCTTTTCCGAACCGGTGGACGGTCCGAAAATCCAAACCGCGACATCCGGCGACTCGTTGATCACCGTCGTCGTCGTTGCGTCTATCGCATTGAACGGCGCGGCAAACGCCGTAAACCGGAACCCCAGCACACTTTCCGCAAGGCTCTGGCACAACGCGAGGTGCGACTGCTGGTATTCGTAGGTCGTCCCCGAAAACTCATACCAGCCCGAACCGGAGCTATGGTCGTAGCCGTGGCACCAGAACTCCACGTACCCGCCGTCGTGGCGCTCCTTCGTGTACTGGATGTCCTGGGCGTACGTGGTCGCGTTGTTCCACTCCGGATTCAGAAAGCGCGAAAGCACGCCCGCCGAGGTCTTCAAGTGCCGGACATCCACCACCTGCTCCAGATAATACCGCCAGTTCGCCCCCACCACCTTGTCGTTCGGCCAGTCGTCCGCCTTCAGAATAATGAACTGCCTATAAACGAATACCGCGCAATAGCGCGTCGCCAACGGCACGCCTTCCAGCGACACCGTCAGCGTGATGACATCGTAACCCGGCTCAAGGTCCGCTCCGGCGGTATACGTGGCCGTACTGCCCGCGCCTTCAACGACGCCCCGCTGCGCCGTCCACGAAAACGTCCATTGCGGATCGAGCGGTTCGGGAGACTGCACCTCCAGCGTCGTGGAAGACCCCGCGCGCACGGCCCGCATGCCGGCCGCCACCGTCACCGAATCCACCGGATCGGAAACCGCTTCAAAGGCATATCCGACGGCCAAAAGGGCTATGCAGAGCGGAATGGCACACTTGTTCATACGTTGCACCCTTGTTGGGATCGCCTCGAGTGAGGCGTTTACGCCTCAGTGAGCACACCTTGGAAGTTGGAAGCCACGGCCTCCGAGATTGAATCGGCCAACGCTCTGGCCCAATTCAAGCCTGAACGCTTAAGCGTCGATCGGACAATTCACTTCTGGATTGCCCTGAGGTCACAGTCTCCCCTGACCCCGCTCCCACGAGAGCAAAGGCCATACCAAGAGGAGATCGCAAAATGCCCCGAATGATCGGACGGGTATAATCGGATTGGGTGTCGGTCGTGCGGCAATCGAGGAATCCACGCCACCCCTCATTTCCTCGACCTTGTCGGCATCGGTCAACTATTGCCGGTCAATCCTTAGCGAAAACGATCACGTGCGCCAGGACCCGCACTCCATCACTCCGCCTGCACCGCCCCAGCGTCCGAGCAACGCAGTCCCACACGCAGCGCACCCCACACGCACACCGGCGTCAGCGATCAACGCGCCCAAGCGCAGGCTTTCAGTGACCGGCCTCGCGCAAAATCAGCCAAATCTTCAACGCATCCACGCCAAAGGAGAATCTTCGCGGAAAGAAAGCCCCAAGGGTGCAGGGTGGCCAACCGACCTGCATTAGGACCGTAGCGGTCCATCCCCAAAAACAAAAAGCCCAAGAGTCCACTTGCGTAAACTCTTGGGCCAAAGTTCTATAAATGGCGGGAGCGACGAGACTCGAACTCGCGACCTCTGCCGTGACAGGGCAGCGTTCTAACCAACTGAACTACGCCCCCGCATTTGGGTGTTCCCCGCAGCGCAGGGAACGTCGTAGCGGGGCGGAATTTACCATAGTGTTTGGGGCGATGTCAATTCGGCGTGCACCCTTTTTTTGCTCATCGTGTGGCGTTCAGTCCTATCTGGGCGTCGGCGTTGGAGGCGTTGTCGATCGACGCTCCCCCGCGCAGGCGGTTGGCGGTGATGATGGCGGCTTGGACGTTGGCACCGAGGGCGATTTGCTTTTTTCCGGGAGCCATGAAATCGCAGCCGGTGACGGTGAGTCCGTCGCTGTCGGCCTGGATGCATGGGACGCCTTTGGATGTCATGTCCCAGTCGGAGAAGTGGCACCCTTCGAAGAAGGTGTGGCCTGTGCCTGCGAGTTGGGCCTGAAATCCGGTGGTCTCGACGGGCCAGAATCCGCAAGCGGTGAATTTGACGGGACCGGTGTTGGTGGGAAGCACTTCGATGCCGGCCATGAACTGGCAGTTGCTGAAAGTGATGCCGGCATGGGTCTGTGAGGTTTCGACGCGCACGGCGCAGGGGCCGATGTCGGATCCGGACTGCGTAATCATCACGTTGCCAGGCCCATCCTTGAATTCTTTAAAGAGAAATCCGACGTTGTAGCTGATGCAAAAGCTGTTGGTGACCATTTCCCAGTCGGTCTTGCCGAAGATGAAGGCGATTCCCTTCTCCTTGCTGAAGCCCATGAGCTTCTCCGAGATGCGCCAGAAGGGCCAGATGTGAACGTTTTCGATGCGGCCGACGTCAAAGCATTTATCGACCCATATCCCGCGGTACAGCGCCTGCGTGTAGAGCTTGCTGATGAGGTGGCGTCCGCAGGGGTTGGTGCCGAAGTCGACGGCCTGGTAGGGATTGGTGATGGTCATGTCGATGACGCTGCAATTGTCGCCGCTGCCGCGCACGGTCCAGGGGTAAGGATGTGGCTGGGCGTCGTCGATTTGCTCGGGGTAGTGAATCACCAGCCCGCGGAGTGTGGAGGCACGGTTCATCGAAATGAAGGGGGTGCCTTCGGGCTCGCCTTTGCCTTCCACCGCGAGAAGGATGCTCCCTTTGAAGTCGACGAAGCCGCGCGCGGGAGCTCGCCATGTACCTTCAAGGGTCACTTCATTCGGAATAGTGAGATGCCCTTTGATCAGGAACTCGCCCGGGGGAACGCTGACGACGGCGCCGGTTTCGGCCGCCTTGTCCAGGGCCTGCTGGAAGGCGGCAGTGTTGTCGGTAACCCTATCCCCCTTTGCGCCGAAATCGAGTACGTTGAGTTGCAGGGGTGTGAGGGTAGATGCGGAACTTTCCGCCTGCCCCATGAACAATGGACACACAGCGAGTAGAGCGACATGAATAAGCATTGGCATTCCTCACTTTCCTAAGGTCATAGACTTGATGGTCTGATCTGTATTCGGACCTTCTCTTTCGGACATGCCCCCCCCAAACATGTTTGGGGGTGGCATGTCCGTTAGGGTTATGATTCACGCCAATCCGCAGATCCGAACGCACATCCGGCTATTCAGAAGGGGCGGCTTCGAGCCGTCCCGTATCCGAGCACGCAATTAGAATTGGCCTCTATTTCACTACCAGGTTGACCAGCTTTCCGGGAACCACGATCTCCTTCACGATGGTCTTGCCTTCGAGGTATTGGGTGATCTTCTCGTCCTGCTTGGCGGCGGCGAGGAGGGACTCCTTGTCGGCACCGGTGGGGACCTGGAGCAATCCGCGGAGCTTGCCGTTGATCTGGACGGGAACCTCGATTACGTCTTCGACGAGCAGGGCCGGGTCGTAGGCGGGCCAGGGGGCGTAGGCAAGGCTTTCGGTATGCCCGAGGCAAGCCCAGAGTTCTTCGGCGATGTGCGGCGCGAAGGGCGACAGGATGATGACGAAGTCGTGCATCTCGGCGCGCGACAGCGATTCGGTCTTGTAGCCCGCGTTGACGAATTCCATGAGGCGCGAGATGGCGGTGTTGAACTGCATGTGCTCGATGTCGTCGGTGACGTGCTTGATGGCGTGGTGAAGGGCCTTCTTGAGGCCTGCGTCTCCCCCACCTTCGCTGATCTTGCTGGACAGCGAGCCGTCTTCCTCGACGAAGAGGTTCCAGACGCGCTTGAGGAAGCGGTGGACGCCCTGGATGCCTTCTTCGGCCCAGGCTTTGTCGCGTTCGAGCGGGCCCATGAACATTTCGTACAGCCGCAGGGAATCCGCGCCGTATTCGCGCACGACGTCGTCGGGATTCACGACGTTGTAGCGCGATTTGCTCATTTTTTCGATCTGAGTGTGGACCGGAACGCCGGTGGTCTTCACGACCCACTGATCGCCGTGCCGCTCGACCTGGTTCGGGTAGTAATACTTGCCCTTTTCGTCCTGGAACGAGTAGGCGAGGATCTTTCCCTGGTTGAAGAGCTTCTGGAATGGCTCCTTGGTCGAAACGTATCCGGCGTCGAAAAGCACCTTGTGCCAGAAGCGCGCGTAGAGCAGGTGCAGCACCGCGTGTTCGGCGCCGCCCAGGTAGAGGTCGATCGGCATCCAATATCGCTCGATGTCCGGGGACCACGCCTCTTGATCGTTGCCGGGATCGCAGAAGCGCAGGTAATACCAGCAGGAACCCGCCCACTGCGGCATGGTGTTGGTCTCGCGCGTGGCGGGCTTGCCGGTTTCGGGATCGGTCGTGTTGACCCAGTCCGTCGCGCGCGCCAGGGGCGGACGGCCGTCGGCGGTGGGCTTGTACTCCGCGAGTTCCGGGAGAATCACGGGCAGGTCCGTGACGGGCACCGCCTTGACCGTGCCGTCTTCGAGCGTGACCAGCGGGAAGGGCTCGCCCCAATACCGCTGGCGCGAGAACAGCCAGTCGCGCAGGCGGTAATTGACCGTGCCCTTGCCGATACCTTCCGCTTCGAGCCAGGCGTTAATCTTCTTCTTCGCGTCGGGAACCGTGAGGCCGTCGATGAGCGGGCTGTTCACGAGCAGGCCGTCGCCCTCGTAGGCATGCTCCGAGATGTCGCCGCCGCTTACAACTTCAATGATGGGCAAGCCGAACTTGGTCGCAAATTCGTAGTCGCGCTGGTCGTGCGCGGGCACGGCCATGATGGCGCCGTAGCCGTACTCGGCGAGGACATAGTCGGCGGTCCAGATGGGCACGCGCTTGCCGTTCACGGGATTAATGGCATACGCCCCCGAGAAGACGCCGGACTTCTCGCGTTCCGCCTTCATGCGGTCCTGGGCGCTGCGCGAAGCGGCGGCGGTTATGTACGCTTCCACCTCGCCCTTCTGTTCGGGTGTAGAGACTCGGAGTGTCAGCGGATGTTCCGGCGCGAGGACGCAGTACGTGGCGCCGAACAGGGTGTCGGGACGCGTCGTGAAGATGGTGAACTCGGCATCGGTGTCCGCAACCTTGAAGAGCACGTCGGCGCCTTCGCTCCGGCCGATCCACTCGCGCTGCATCGCCTTGATGCCTTCGGGCCAGTCGAGGCCATCCAGGTCTTCCAGAAGGCGCTCCGCATACGACGTAATGCGCAGCATCCACTGCCTCATCATGCGCTTTTCGACGGGATCGCCGGTCTCGACGTAGAGGCCGTCTTTGACCTCCTCGTTGGCGAGCACAGTGCCGAGCGCGGGGCACCAATTCACAGGCGCCTCAATCTGGTAGGCCAGTCCGCGCTCGAAAAGGATCTCGAAGATCCACTGGGTCCACCGATAGTACTTCGGATCGGTGGTGTTGATTTCACGATCCCAGTCATAGGAGAAACCCAGCGCCTGAAGTTGCCGGCGGAAGTTCTCGCAGTTGCGGTTGGTGATGGCCGCAGGGTGTTCGCCCGTCCGCACGGCATGGCGTTCCGCAGGAAGGCCAAAGGCATCCCAGCCCATCGGATGCAGAACATTAAAACCCTTCATCCGGCGATAGCGCGAAATGATATCCGTGGCGGTATACCCTTCGGGATGGCCCACGTGGAGACCGTCGCCGCTGGGATAGGGAAACATGTCGAGCACGTAATATTTCGGTTTACTCGGGTCCGCTTCCGACTTAAAGGTCTTGTTCTTCAGCCAATATTCCTGCCATTTCTTCTCGATGGCCTGATGCTCGTATATTCCGCTTGCCATGGTGAAAAACCCGCCTCCCCTGCTGCTCACTTTTCCAAACAGAAAGCGTTGACTATAGCACAGAACCCCGTGCGTCCGGGAAAGCGGCCAGCCAGCCGATAAGCCCGGAAAACGGGTACTATCTCGAATCGCGCTTTCTTAATGTAGCGCTGACCTCCAGGCCGGTC
>JAVEWL010000315.1:0-6446 GCA_034004565.1 FCB group bacterium
TCGGGGCGCGCGGACTGGCAGCGCCGCGTGCTGTTCTTTGGATTGTTCGGCGGCATCGGGTGGGGCTTTGGCGGGTCGATGGCGTACATGCAGGTCGTCAGCTATACGGCAAGCGGCCATCTTCCCTCGCAGATCTACGGATTCTTCGGCGTGTTTACGATGGGATTCCTCTGGGCCTCGCTGGGTGGCGCCGGCACGGCCTACCCCGCCGTCGAAACGCGCGAGCGTTTGACCGCGCTCCTGAAGCCGATGACCTGTGTGTTCGCGCTCTGGGGCGTGTTCTATTTCATCGAGGGCCATATCGACACCTGGTACGGTTACATGATGGCCGGTCCCGCCGACAGCGACAGGAATTGGTACCGCCAAAACAGCCCCTTTTACTGGCTGGATTCGGACTGGATTCAGGCCACGCTCGCCATCGCCGGTTGTTGTCTGTTTGACCTCTGGGATCGCTGGGTTTCGCGCGAGGATCACGGCCCCCGCTGGGTGGGTGAGGCGTTCGTGCTCGTTCTGCTGCCCATCTTCGGCGCGTTGGCCGGCTGGGCCATCCAGGCGTACCTCACCACGACGGGCCTCATCGACTACATCCTGCCGTACGTCGTGCAGCCTCTGGGCGACCTCCATGCGCCTGTGCTGGGCGAGGACGGCAAACTGCTTCACCTCACCGCCGATCATTTCCTCTACAACTGGCCGCAGCTCTTCTTTGATTTTGCGCCCTGGCTGGGCGCTTTGTTCGGCGCTGTGGCGGGGATTGCGCTGTACTTCGCCGTTTTTGGGCGCTGGCGTTCGGGTTCCTCGTTGTTGATGCACATGTCTCTGGGGTGGTTTGCCGGGTTCCTCGTCATGCCTGTGCTATTGACGCCGTACTTCCTTGATTACGGGGGCTTCCGCATGACCCCGCCCCGCGGCGACAACTGGGCCGGGCTTGTTGGCGTGGTGCTGGGCGTCATGCTGTACATGTGGCGCAACCGCCTGGTCGCGGTGAATCTCGCGCTCCTCGTGAGCGGCATCGTCGGGGGCTTGGGCTTCATGTTTGCCCAGTTCATGAAAATGATGCTGATGGCCATCGGCCACCCGGTACTTTTCGAGGATCCCGCGACGCGCACCTTCTGGAGCCACTGGAAATCGACCAACTGGCACAGCCTCATGACCGAGCAGTTCCTCGGCCTTTTCTACGGTCTCGGAATCGTCGTGTCGCTGGCGCTGCTGTCAAAGCGGACGCCTCGCCTGTCGGACGATCCGCCCGTGCGCCGCTGGGCGGAGGTCTACGCCGCCGCGTTCATCCTGGTGGTCCTGGCCTACGTGAACATCGTCAAGAACGTCGACAACTTCATCGAAGAGCGCACGCCGAACATCCCCGGCGTCACGGCGACTGTAACCAATCCCGCGGCGTTCGAGGCGGATCGGATCGAGGACGCGGACCGCAAAGCCGACGACCCCGTTCCCGCGTATCGCCTGATGCCCGGGCAGATGCGAATGCCGCTGATTGAGAGCATCAACCTCAGCGCCTGGTCGTGGTTTTCCATCCTGTTTCTGCTGTTCGGCCTTTGCGTGATTGCCCTGGGGATGGCGCACCTCTCCAAACCCCTGGCCATTGTTCCCGCTTCGTGGGTGGGCCGGGGGCAGTTGGTGTACCTGGCGTTCTTATGGGCCATGGTCATCGCGAACTTCGAGCGCGCGTTGCCCGGATTCACCGGGCAGCGTCTCGTCACCGAGGGCCTCATCTTTGTCAATGCCGTGATTGCCACGTTCCTGCTGGTCTACTACCTGCGGGACGGCGAACCCTCGATTGATCCCGTTCCTGCCCGATACTGGCCGCTCTTTGCGAAGACGGTACTGCTGGGAATGGTGGCGCTGCTGCTGTCGGCGGCCGTTTACACGGCAGGCGCGCGGGCGGTCTACGGCGATCGTCAGACCGCGAAGAATCGCCGGTTCGGCGACCAGGCCGATTGGTACGTCAAGCCGATTTTGAGGAACCAGCGCCACCGTTGATTGCGTAAAGTCGAATCCGGCGTGCGAATCTGGTATCTTCTGCGAAACCCATTAGTCGTACTTTTGGAGATTCCGTGTAGTGAAGATGTCATCCGAGTTGATGGGGATCGTGCTGCCGGCCATTACCGTGCGGGTGAGCGATCGCCAGTCCATGAATTACGCGGCTTGCACGTTCGACAACAATCCGTGGTACTTCGACGACGAGCGCCCCGATGGCATCGTATCGCCGCCCATGCTGGTCGTGTCGTTGACGTGGCCTTTGTCGCTGGAGTTTGCCGATGCGCTTCATGCCAACGGCTACGGCGACGCCCAGAAGCGCCAGGTGCATTACACGGAATACATTCGGTGGCATCGCCCCTTCCGTCCCGGAGAAACCCTGCGCATCAGCGGCCGGATCGCGGCGGTGATGAAGCACCGCGCGGGGACCCTGGGGGTGGTTGCCTTTGAAGCGGTCGATGCGGACGGGCTTCCCGTTTTCGATGAGTTCACCGGCGCCATGTTCCGCGGCGTGCGGTTTGAAGGGGAGAACGAAGGCACGGATTTCGTTTCGGAATTTCCGGAACGGGTTGAAGAAGCCGAGCCTCTCTGGTCCACCACCCTGCACGTCGATCCGCTGGCATCGCACCTCTTCGACGGTTGCGGCGACCTGCATTTTCCGATTCACACCTCGCGCAAGTTCGCGCACCAGGTGGGCCTGCCCAACCCGCTCCTGCACGGTACCTGCACCGAGTCGATGGCGGTGCGCGAACTGGTCAACCGCGAATGCGGTGGCGACCCGACGCGCCTTCGCGCCACCGGCTGCCGCTTTACCGGGATGGTTCTTCCCGGAACCGATATCACCGTGCGCCTGGTTGGCGTTTCCGAGACGGATACGCGCAACCTGTTTTTCGACGTCCTCACCGCCGACGGAAAGAAAGCCATCAGCGAAGGCTTCCTTTCCGTCGTTTAGAACGAACAAGCAAATCCAGTCGATCACCGCTTGCGCATGAACGCGATGCCCGCGGGCGATTGAAGTTTTAATGAAGTGCCGCCCGAGGAGAAGCAATGCCTTCAGCTTCGCCGCAATTGTCATGGCAGTACGTTGAGAAATGGGCCGAAACCCGGCCCCTGGATGAGAGTCTCGTCTTCAAAGGCCGCCGCCTGAACTGGAGCGAAGTCCGGGCGCGTGTGGACGCTACCGCCAAGGCATTCATCGCTGCCGGCGTGGGCAAAGGCGATCGGGTGGCACTGCTGTCGATGGGGTGTCTCGAATTTCCGATCACCTTCATGGCCGCCGCAAAGATTGGGGCGGTGTGGCTGGGCCTTTCACCGAAATTCACGCGTCCCGAACTTGCCGCCATTCTCACCGACGCAAGGCCCAACGTGCTCATAGGCCTTCGCGAATTCAACGGCAACGATCTTTCGAGCCTCCTTCTGGACCTGCGCGGCGACGTGCCGGAGATCCGCGAGGTGTGGGTCATCGGCGACCCTTTCGACGGCGCCGAGAGCTTTGAGGCCTGCACCGCGCGGCCGCGCCCGCGTCTCGATGAAACGCTGGGGCGCATGGCGGCCGAAGTCGGGCCCGGCGACGACCTGTTGCTGATGTATACTTCGGGATCGACCGGAACGCCCAAGGGCGTCATCCACACGCACCGCAGCACAATGACCAGTGTGGAAATTCAGAACCGGCATTTCGGCACGCGCGAGAAGAGCCGCCTGTTCATGCAGTTTCCGATTAACCACGTGGCCGCCGACGTGGAGCTGGGCCTTGCCGCCATCCGGGCCGGTGCGACCCTGGTGATCGAGGATCGTTTCGATCCCGCGGAGTCGCTGCGCATAGTCGAGCGGGAGCGCATTACCTTCCTGGGCGGCGTGCCCGCGATGTTTCTGCTGCAATTCGCCACGCCCGAATTCAAGGAGGTCGACCTGAGCAGCGTCGAGACCTTTGTGTGGGGCGGCTCGCCCGCTCCACGCGCGGTGGTTGAGACGCTTGCCAAGATCGCCTCCCGCACCGGCGCGCGCCTGGTCACCGGCTACGGATCCACCGAGACCGGCGGGTTTGTCACCTACAGCAACCCCGAGGACGACCTTCAGACCCTCACCCGCACCGCCGGGTGCGCGGCGCGGCCCGTGGAACTGCGCATCGTCGACGAGCATCGCCAACGGCTGAGCCTGGGCGAGCCGGGGGAGATTGCCTTTCGCGGACCCAGCCTGATGCGCGGGTACTGGAATAATGCCACCGCGACGCGAGAGGTTATGGACGACGAGGGATGGTATTATAGCGGTGATGTCGCGTGGCTGGACGAACGCGGCTGCCTGCACATGGTTGGACGCACCTCCGAGATGTACAAGACCGGCGGCGAGAACGTCTACCCGCGCGAAGTCGAGGAAGTGCTCGAACGGCACCCCGCCGTGGCCTCCGCGGCCGTGATCGGCGTGGCCAATACGACGTATCATGAAGTCGGGGTGGCCTTTCTGGTTCTCAGGTCCGGCGCGTCGGCCACCGACGAAGAACTGCGTGCGCATTGCAGGTCCATTCTGGCCAACTTCAAAGTTCCCAAGTACTTCGAGTGCCGCGAGAAGCTGCCCGTCCTGGCCTCGGGCAAGGTGGACAAGTTGGCCCTGAAACGGGACGTCCTGCCGCGGTTCCAGGTCGAGTATTAACGGCAGATCCAGGAGTCCCGGGAATGCAACGCCATTGGTCCGCGTTCATGTGGTCAGCGGAAAAGACCGTGAATGGCGGACGCGGCATTGTCCAATTGATGCAGAACTGCTACTATGTGACGCCATTCCGGTTAATTGTCCCGCCCGACCAAGGCGGTAAGTGAAAGGGGAAAAGGACAGACCATGATCAGCGAAAAGATGCAGCGCGCCCTCAACGACCAGCTCAACCTCGAACTCTACTCCTCCTACGTGTATGCCTCGATGGCCGCGCACTTCGAGTTCAAGAACCTCCACGGCTTCGCCAACTGGTTCGAGGTTCAGGTGAAGGAAGAGTTGGAGCACGCCGGGAAGTTCTATAAGTACATCAGCGATCAGGGCGCGGAAGTGAAATTGGGCGCCATTGCGCAGCCGCCGGCGGGCTACGCCTCTCCCATGACCGCCTTCGAGGAATCGCTGGCCCACGAGCGCAAGGTTACCAAGAGCATCAACGATCTCATGGGCCTCGCCATCGGCGAAAACGACTACGCCAGCGTCGCCTTCCTGCAGTGGTTCGTCACCGAGCAGGTCGAAGAAGAATCCAACGTCGAAGACGTCATCCAGAAGCTCAAGATGGTCGGCGAAGACCCGCGCGGTCTCTACATGATTGACCGCCAGTTGATCATGCGCGGCAAATAAGCCCACCGTTATCGAATTGTGTGGCACCCCCAAGTCCGGCTTCATGGACTTGGGGGTGTTCCTGTTTTTTGCCACGGAGAATTTATCTCCCGCGCGCCGTTGTTCAGGCGATCGGGGAATTCACCGCCGACACCCGGATTGCCGCAGCGTCAATGTCCTCGTGTCCCAGCAAGGCAATGTCGCGGGTCTCGCCGGGAAGCAGGTCGAAGAAGTTGTCTTCGGGGAGGACGCCTTCGGGGAGTGTAAGCCGGACGGCGTGTGCGTAGGCCTCGGCGCGAATGCGAAGGCGCGGGCCGGGTTCCAGGGTCCAGGTGAGCCTTGGATCGATGGTGTGGAGACGACGGTAGTCTTCGGCACGGAAAAGTCCCAGCGGCACGGCGGGCATGCCAGGGGCCTTCGCGTACCAGAGGCCTGCGGTGCGGTCGTGACCGTTCAGGGGAAAGCAAACGGCTTCCGTCCGTGCAAGCGCGGGGGCATCGCAGACGATGGTCTGCAGATCGCGCACGTTGCCATCCATGCTCACGTATCCGTACTCGAGCGTGAACGACTGCGCCTCCGGATGGTCGTTGGCGACGACGACGCGGATAGCGGTCTTGTCGCCGGTGGCACGCAGGATGAGGCGCAAAGGCGCGAAGGCACGTCGTACGAACCACCACGAAGGCTTGCGCCGCAGGTAGTAGTCGATGATGGTCCAGCCCACCTCGCCCCAGCAGTCCTCGTACATCCAGAATAGCCCGCCGTGGCATTCGGGCCGTGCGCGCATCGAGTCCAGCGAATGGCCGTACATCAAGCCCTGGAACAGTCCGCTGTAGAGCAGATAATCGTCGACGCTCAGTGCTTGCGGATCGGCATAGTGCTTCGCGATGGCCGCCGGGGTCGTGTTCTTTTCGAACATGTTCGTGTGGTGCTGCCACGCGGGGTCGAGCGGGTCGAGCGGCGCGCCGTCCATGTAGGTCTCGACGGTCTTGCGGTCGCACGCGCCGATGATTCCATACTCCGAAAGGAAAAGCGACGCGCACTCGTCGTACACCTCGGGCGTGATGCGTCGATTCATGTCGGGGTTCATGGTTGCGTCGAACCAATGGTGGCGGTCGCCGGCTTCCTCACAGTTCGGGTGGTCGCCGCCGTAGGGCGAG
>JAVEWL010000316.1:0-6469 GCA_034004565.1 FCB group bacterium
TATCCGCCAGACGTACCATTTCATCAAAATCAAATGTGTGTTGTTTAAGGGTTCCATCTAGGACGACTCGCTAAAGCTGACCTATTGTTTGAAAGCTGCAAGGTGCTGCCCAACGTATTTCCAAGGCTGAAATTGGCTCGGGTCGTCCGGTCAAATACCCCTGGATAAGCGGGCAATTCAAGTCCTTCAATGCGGCATACTGAGCTTCTGTCTCGATGCCTTCGGCAACTACGTTGAGTCCGAACTGCTTCGCCAGAGTCAGAATAGAACCCACAATCATTCGGGCCTGAGGCTCGCCGTGCATTGCTGAGACGAATGATTTGTCTATCTTTAGGGTGTTGAAAGGGAATTTCCAGAGATAGTTCAGAGACGAGTAGCCAGTCCCAAAGTCATCGGCAGAGATATGAACTCCAATGGCCCGAAGTTCGCCTAACACTTGCGCAGCTACGGGAGCGTTCTCTATGAGAACGGATTCGGTGATCTCAAGTTCCAGAAGTTCAGCGGCGAAGCCGGATGCATTGAGGATGGTTTTTACGTCGCCAACAAAGGACGGATGCAATAACTGGCGAGCAGATATATTTACTGCCAGACGAAGTGGGGTGGCGTTTCTGTGTTGAATGCGACGAATGTCTGAGCATGCTGTTTGAAGCACCCAGCGACCGATAGGGACAATCTGGCCGCTACGCTCTAGTAACGGAATAAACCGGGAAGGCGGCACTTCGCCGAAGGAAGGGGAATGCCAACGCAGCAGAGCCTCCACTCCTACTGGTATTCGATCCTCGGAGCGAACAATTGGCTGGTATGCCAGACGCAATTCGTTCTGCTCCAATGCGCTGTGAAGGGCGGTTTCGATTCGTAGGTCTTCATCTAGCTTTTCGCTCATGGACTCCTTGTAGAAGAGGAACTCGTTTCGTCCTGTATCTTTCGCTAAATGCAATGCCAATCCGGCGTGGCGAATCAATTCGCTAGCTGAGGTCGCGTCATCGGGATACGTAGCTATTCCTATACTGGCACTCAAGAATACCTCTTGTGTGTCCAATTGCAACGGGGCGCCGACAATATCAAGTAAATGCCGGGCGATGGAGTATGCCCGCTCAGTAGTACCGTAGTCCTTAACGACAACGATGAACTCGTCACCTCCCCATCGAGCTGTATTGGTGACGGTCTCGAAAAATGAATCTAAGCGTTTGGCAATTATCTGCAGAGCCTGGTCTCCCGCACTATGTCCGAGGGTGTCGTTAATTTTCTTTAGATTATTAATGTCGATCAGTAATACCAAGGCGTGGCAATCGCGAATCTCGGAGTCAATGCAATCTTCGTGACGTTTTAGAAATAGCTTCCGGTTGGGCAAGCCAGTAAGCTCATCGTAGTAGGCAAGGTGATGAAGCAGGTTTTCCGTAGCGATTCGTCCGTTTACATTGCGCCCGGTGGAAACGAAATGTGTAATTAGCCCAGACGAGTCTCTAATCGGACTGATCGTCTATTTCTCGTGAAACAGTAGCCCGTTCTTATGGCGATTTAGGAATACACCGCGGAAGGTACGCCCCTCATTGGGGGTCTCCCACAATGACTGGTAGAAGGCACGGTCGTGTTTGCCGGACTTAAGGATTGATGGATGCTTCCCCAAGACTTCGTCTGCTGAATATCCAGTGATCTTCTCAAATGCGGCGTTCACGTACTGGATGACGCAATTGGAATCCACAATCAACACGGCATCGCCGGATTGAGATACGGCTTGGCGATAGGTCTCGGGTAATTCGAAGCTGTTCATCAGTGGCGGCTCAAGCTGCTGCTTGAAGTGGAATTGCCGCGCGTTCGGCCACTATTCTGTTTTTGGCGTCAACGTACACAAGGCGAGGCCGGAAGTTGCTTAGTTCGTGTTCCGTAAAGACGCTGTAGGTCGCGATAATGAGCAAATCGCCGGGAGCAGCTTTGCGTGCCGCCGCGCCGTTAACCGAGATGACCCCGGAGCCGCGCTCGGCGCGAATGGCATAGGTAGTGAAGCGTTCACCGTTGGTGACGTTATAAATATCAATCTGCTCGTATTCGCGAATATCGGCCGCATCCAGCAAGGCCTCGTCGATAGCGCACGAGCCCTCGTAATGCAACTCAGCTTGGGTGGTCGTTACGCGATGTAGCTTTCCCTTGAGCACGGTGCGGGCGGCCATGTCACATTTTCTCCGTTAGATCGATTGAAAATTGACTACATCTGCTGGTAGATTGGGCCTTCGCCGCCCTGGGGCGTGACCCAGACGATGTTCTGCGTCGGGTCCTTGATGTCGCAGGTCTTGCAGTGCACGCAGTTCTGCGCGTTGATCTGCAGCTTCGGATTCTTGCCGTCGGCGTCGCGCACGATCTCATAGACGCCGGCAGGACAGTAACGCTGTTCGGGTGCGTCGTAGAGCGCGAGGTTAGTCTCGATCGGCACCTCGGCATGGCGCAGCTGCAGATGGCAGGGCTGGTCCTCTGCGTGATTGGTGTTCGACAGGAACACCGAGGAGAGGCGGTCGAAGGTCAGCACGCCGTCGGGCTTCGGGTAGTCGATGGGCGTGCACTCGGCCGCGGGCTTTAGCTTGGTGTGGTCTGGCGTCAGGTGCAGGGTCCACGGCGCCTTGCCACGGAACAGCTGCTGGTCGATGCCGAACATCAGCGAGCCGAGGTAGAGGCCCTTGGCCATCCACGGCTTGAAGTTGCGCGCCCGGTGGAGCTCGTCGTAGAGCCAGGAGTTGCGGAACTTCTCAGGGAACGCGACGAGCTCGTCCTGTGCGCGTCCGGCGGCGATGGCGGCGGCGGCGGCCTCTGCGGCCATCATGCCGGTCTTGATCGCGGCATGGCTGCCCTTGATGCGCGAGGCGACGAGGAAGCCGGCGTCGTCGCCAATCAGCGCGCCGCCAGGGAAGATCAGCTTGGGCAGCGCCTGCAGTCCGCCGGCCGTGAGGGCACGCGCGCCGTAGGCGATGCGCTTGCCGCCGGTCAGCATGTCGCGGAAGCGCGGATGCGTCTTGAGGCGCTGCATCTCCTCGAACGGCGAGAGGTAGGGATTGCTGTAGCCGGCGCCGACCACCATGCCGATGGAGACGAGGTTGTGCCCGAAGTGGTAGCAGAAGGAGCCGCCGTAGGTGGCCGGGTCGAGCGGCCAGCCGGCGGTGTGCATGACCAGGCCCTTGACGTGCTGCTCGGGCTTGACCTCCCACAGCTCCTTGATGCCGATGCCGTAGACCTGCGGGTCGACACCGTCGCGCAAGGCATAGCGGGCTTCGAGTTGTTTGCCGAGGTGACCGCGGCAGCCTTCGGCGAACAGGGTGTACTTGGCCTGCAGTTCCATACCGGGCTGGTAGGCGTCAGTAGGCTGGCCATCGCGGCCCACGCCCATGTCTCCCGTGATCACACCGCATACAGCGCCATTCTTGTCGTAGAGCACTTCCGCACCGGCGAACCCTGGGTATATTTCGACGCCGAGCGCCTCGGCCTGTTGTGCGAGCCAGCGGCAGATGCTGCCGAGGCTGACGATGTAGTTGCCGTGGTTGATGAAGCAGCCGGGCAGCATGAAGTTGAGGAACTGCAGGCCGCCGCTCTCGGTGAGCATGACGAAACGGTCGTCGCTCACCGGCGTGTCGAGCGGGGCTTCCTTGGTCTGCCAGTCCGGGATCAGTTCGTCGAGCGCGCGCGGGTCCATGACCGCGCCGGAAAGGATGTGGGCGCCGATTTCGGAACCCTTGTCGATGAGGCAGACCGAAAGTTCAGCGTTGACCTGCTTGAGCCGGATCGCCGCCGCCAGGCCGGCCGGGCCGCCGCCGACGACCAGAACGTCAAATTGCATTGCTTCGCGATTCTCGGTGGATGTCATTTTTGAACCCCTGTATCAGACCTTCTGATGTTCTATTGAAGTCAAAAAAATGCTCTTTTGGCCCGATCAATGCCGAGCCAAAAGAGAAAACCCCCGTAGTCGAACCGGGAGGGGATGGAGACTATGATTCGTAGCCTGAATTTCATTCGGAGTTACTTGTGCGTATTGACGACAGGAGTTGTCGGGCGCCTTCGCAACCGCGATTTAACCTGTCGTATTGCGGCACTTGATCATTCGAAGGGGGTTGTATTCGAGGGCGACTGAGCCGTCCTGCTTAACTACGCGATTGAACGTCCTGACGAGACCGCGACCGGGGCGACTATTCGACAGCCGCGCTTCAACTACCTCGCATTCAACGTGGATAGTGTCTCCCGCGAATACGGGTCCCTTAATGTTCAGTTCCATCCCAAGAAAGGCATAGCCGGTCTTTTGCAGAGTAGCTTGCACAAGCAGTCCCTCTGCAAAGCAATACACGAGTGAGCCGGGAGCAATCCGTCCTTTGATGTCCGACTCATGCTTAAGGAACTCGATATTTGTGAATAGCACCTCAGTCATTCCGATGGTGCTAATGAAATTGACAATGTCAGTTTCGGTCACGGTGCGACCTACGGTCTTGAACTGCCTTCCCAAAGGCAAGTCTTCAAAACAAAATCCGAGTCCGACGGTTTCCATAATCCCTCCAGATGGCTGCGCAGCCGGATTGCGTGTGACCATACACTCTATGTTTTTATGTTGGCCGCGCTATCATTGCGATAGTTGCAAAAAACGAACACTATTCTACAATATAAACGTCTTGCTGGTGACGTGTCAAGCGGGGTATATCGATTGACTTGAAGGTGCGTGAGAGGAGGTTCAGTCTGCATAACGTGCAAACGACCTTCCAGTCGAAGGTCATTGGAGGGTGTTTGTTGGTCATCCGAAGGAGGGTAAGCATGCCGCTATCGCAACCTGTTGATCGCGAACTAATTCACACACGAGAGATTCGATGTGAGGGATATCTCCGCTCGGATGGTCTTTGGGATATTGAGGGGGTGCTTCGCGATACGAAGACCTACGAACTCCAGCATTTATTGAGACATCCCGTTGAGGCTGGGGCGCCGACGCACGATATGAAGGCACGGCTAACGATTTCGGATGACCGAAAGATCGTGGCGGTACAAATTGCTATGGACGCCTACGCGTTTCCCGCTTGTCCAATTGCATTGCCGAACTATCAGCAGCTCGTTGGGTTAGAAGTAGGGGCTGGATTCACTAAGAAGATGTATGAGCTCGTTGGTCACACACATGGGTGTACCCATATGGTGTGGTTACTGCAGTGCATCGCGCGAACAGCGGTGCAGACATTGACGAAGCGGGTTAGGCGTGGTCAGGCGTCGGAACTGAACGCCATATTTGGTCGTCGCAGCGACTCTGGGGATCCGGCACTCATAGACAGCTGTTCCGCCTACGCGGTAGATGGAGAGGTCGTTAGACAGCTCTACCCTGTTTACTACAAGCAACCCGGTGGGGCGAGGTGATTCGCGCCGGCTCCAGCTGTTCGTGGATTGGGTTTGATTGTTACAAGTAGAGCTGGGTGACGGTTTCGGTTTCGCCATTCACGATGGCAATAAGCATTGGCGCCGTCGGTCTGCCTAACCTGCTGTCAAAACAGCCCTTTAAATACAGGAGAAATCAATGACGGCTTTCATTCCCAGGGGCAATCTAGCGTTGAGGGTGGTACCGATGCCCGCCGATGTGAATGGGTCCGGAGATGTCTTTGGGGGATGGCTTCTGGACAGGGTTGATACCGCCGCAGCGATAGCGGCTGCGCAACGTGCAAAAGGACGTGTTGCGACGGTGGCGGTAAATTCCGTTCAATTCAAGCTACCGGTCGCAATGGGCGATGTCTTAAGTCTGTACACCAACATCCTAAGCACAGGACGAACGTCAATAACTGTCTCTGTTGAAGTCTATGCGGAGCGGAATGCAACTCAGGTCAAGGTAACTGAGGCGACTGTTACCCTTGTTGCGATCGATAGCGAGGGCTGCAAGCGACCTCTGCCGTAGTTGGTGGTGGCGCCATCAATCGCTTCGGCAGCGTCTAAGTGGGCGGTAATACGCCACAGGATGCCCTGAGCATGCATCAATTGGTCTGCCGCGCGGACTTCCAAACAATCGAGGGATGGGGGGGGCGTAGATCCCGTGGGGATGGCATTTGATATGTCATTTGTCCCGTATAATTTAATGATATTCAAAGAATTGGAGGTCGTGCATGGGGGCGAAAAAGACGGAAGTGGCAAGCGAGGTCGAACGTGATGTAACCGGACCGCGTTCATTGGCGCGACTTATGGCACTCTTTGGCTTATTGTCACGTGCATCTGATGGCATGTCACTGGCCGAACTTAATGTTGCCTTGGAGACGCCGAAGAGCAGTCTTCTGAATCTGCTAAGGCCGCTGGTTGCCGAGGGGTATCTTCTGCACGGCAACGGTAACTACCGACTGGGACCGTCCATATTCCGCCTGTCCGCCGCTGTTCTGGCTGCTTGGAATTTCCCGAAGATGATTCGACCGTTCATGGAGGAGTTGTCTCGTCGCACAGGAGAGACGGTTCTACTGGGCGTCCTGAATCGGGTAGAGGGCGT
>JAVEWL010000317.1:0-6464 GCA_034004565.1 FCB group bacterium
ACCAGAACGGACAAGAGATACAAGCCCAAGCGCAGCGAGGCCTATAAACCAGCGAGTATTTGAGCCCGCTTCAGCGGGCTTGTGACCTTTGCACCCGCCTTCAGGCGGGGTGGCCGAAGCTGGCCCCATCCACCAGGTAGCCGGCTTCAGCCGGGCTTCTCGGTCCTGCTTCAGCTGCAAAGGCTAAAGCCAACTCGAAAAGTCCGGCTAAAGCCGGCTCTTCTCTTTCCGATAGATGCCACTACACCCCGCCTGAAGGCGGGTGCAAAGGTCACAAGCCCGCTGAAGCGGGCTCTCAGATACACCCAGATTGATAGGCCTCCCGTTGGTCAGCCATATGCTAATAGACCGACCTGGAGGTCGGCGCTACGCAAGAGCCTCTATTCGACCATCTGTAAATTTGAGTTGAGTGGGGAAGCGGGAGTAGACGCGGGGGTCGTGGGTGGCGATGAGGACGGTGATGCCTTTTTCCGCGGTGAGGTCTTCTATGGTTTGCAGGACGGCCTCGGCGGAGCGGGTGTCGAGTTGCGAGGTAGGTTCGTCGGCGAGGAGGAGCATGGGGTCGTGCACGATGGCGCGGGCGACGGCCACGCGCTGCTTTTCGCCGCCCGACAGGACCGTGGGGAACGACGTCAGGCGATGGGAAAGCATGAGACGGTCCATGAGGGCGCGGACGCGGGCCTTGCGTTCCTGCGCGGGCCGGCGGAGCAGCACCAGGGGCAACTCGACGTTTTCGAAGACGGTGATTTCGGGGATCAGCGCGTCGTCCTGAAAGACGAAGCCGAGCTTTTCGCGGCGGAAGGTGCTCGCTTTCTTTTCGGAGAAGCGCGAGACTTCCTGGCCCAAGACGTATACCTGTCCGGATGAGGGGCGATCGAGCACGCCCGCGAGGTTGAGGAAGGTGGTCTTTCCGGAGCCGCTCGGGCCGACGATGGCCACGCGGGCGCCGTGATCGATGGTAGCCGATACGCCGCTCAGGGCGGCGACTTCCGCGGCGTTTTTTCCGAACACGCGGCTTACGTCCGCCATTTCCACTGCGTAGTTGCTCATCAGAGATCTCGCATTCCGGAGCTTACGGAGCGCTTTGCCGCAACCGCCGCCGGCCACAACGACGCCAGTGCCGCCGCCACGAGCGCGAGCGCCTGCGGTCCCAGCGCCATGGCCAGGGTGAGGCGCGGATGTATGACGGAGTTCACGCTGAAGTGGGGGTTGTGCGAGGTGTACTTGCTGAGGTCAAGCCCGGCTTGTCCCCACAGGAGGCTTAGCGCGCATCCGACGAGGGTTCCCAGGATTCCCGCCGCGAGGCACATCAGCACGGCTTCGCCGACAATGGTCGTGACCACTTCCGAGGGGCGTACGCCGATGGCTTTCAGGATCGCGTAGTAGCGGTAGCGATCGATGACGGAGATCAGCAGCGCGTTGGCGACGCCGAAACCCAGGATCGCGACGACGAGGAGGATGACCACCTGCATGGCGAAGGCGTTAAGGTCGACGAGCTGTGCCACTTCGGGCAGCTTGTCCTGCCAGACCATGATCTTCGCCTCGGGCGTGGTCTTTCGCTCCCGCAATCGGTCGCGCACCTGCTCCAGGTCGGCGCCCGGTGAGCACATGATCGCGGCGCTTACCATGACCCGCGATTCCTGGAACGTCTCGTGCATCGACAGCGGCGCGAAGGCCACGGAACGATCAAGCGCCTCGACGCCCGTGTCGAAGATACCCGTCACGTAGAGGCTGTATTCGCCTTCGGAGGTGGTCAGCGTTACACGGTCGCCGGTCTTGATGCCCAGTTCCGATGCGGCCGCTCTTCCGAGCAAGATGCCTTGTTCGTCGTCTTGCAGGTAACGGCCCATAACCATCGAATGTGGCACGGGGGATGTTCCGGATTCCTTTTCCGGGTCGACCAGCCACAGTTCCGTTGGGAGCGTTCCCTTGTCGGGGTCATCGCCTTTGAGAATGCCGGGGAAGAGGCAGCGAGGGAGCACTTTTTCGATGGATGGATCATCGCGCGCGTCGGAAACGCGGGCGTTGGCCTGCTCGACGGCCTCGGCCATGGGCATGGGACCCTGCTCGGAGATGAGGTGGCCCGCCCAGAGGGATACGGCGTTCTCGACCATGGTGTCGTTTACGCCGACCATGATGGCGCCGAGGACGATGAGCGCGGCCACGCCAAAGGCGATGCCCAGCAGCGTGATCACGGTCTTCCTGCGCCTGCGTACGCAGGAGCGGAAGGAGAAGCGCAGCCAGAACATCAAACGAGGGTTCCCAACGGCGCGATGAAGCGATCCTTCATAATGGCCATCTGCACGAGGGTGCCGAGCGACTTGGCCGCGGCCGGGTCGAATGCGGGAATGGCCTTGCACAGCCCCTGGTATGCGCGCGAAAAATACTCCGCGGCGAGAAGCCTGCAGGCCTCGGCGGCGATGGGTAGGTTCGCGGCCGCCTCGACGGCTTCGGCCTCCGTGAGTCTTTCGCGAGAGGCCAGTGCCTGCGCCGTATCGCGCTCGGCGGGGTCGTCGCCGTGGTAAGCAAGCGAAAGCACGAGGTTAAGGTGGCGTTGCGACAGGTCCTGGCTGACGTCCATGGCGTCGTCGAGGATCTGGCAGGCGATGCCGAAATCGGACAACGCCCGCGCGCCCACGGCGATATCAGCCTCGGTGGCATCGCCGACGTGCGCGACGAGTTTCAGCGGCGCCTGGAACAGCAATCCGGTCTTGCGATAAAGCACGTCGCCGATCATCTCTTCCGGGCGTGGAATCGTTTTATTGAGACCCGATTCTTCCTCGTGTTCCTGCACGCCGCTCGGAATCAGCACGGCCAACACCGCTCCCGACAGCCGCGCGGCCTTCGCGGCATCGAGGCTCCCTTCCGCCACCGCCTCGGTCATGAGGCGTGCCAGCACCGCGTCGCCGGTCATGATTTGCAGGACCGACCGGAATCGCGTGCCGCTGCCTTCTAGGGCCACCGGAACCACTTCCTTATACTCGTCGTCGAGGATGTTGTCGCAGCCGGTGACGACGGTCCTAAGGCACTGATTCACGACCGCGTAGAAACGCACCTTTTCTTCGACGAGGCCGAGCGCGGCAGTGGCCATGATGAACAAGGTGGAGAAGAGATTGGCTTGCATCGAGAAGAGGCGGGGTTCGAGCGGCTTCAATGCGCAGGCCGAGCCGAGCGTCCGCGCACACAAGTCATAGAATTGCGTTAACGTCGCGCGCTGCACTTCGTATGCCGCACGCCACGCTTCACATGCACCCAGATTTTCCATAAAATTCCTATTCACTCCGGCTTATTCGCGCTGAACACGGCGATATAGCCCGAAAACCGCCCCAGGTCCTCGATGCCCGTGAAGCCCGCCTCTGTTACCTCATTCCGGAGAACACCGTCGATGTTTTCTTTAATTTCAGGCTGGCGAAAAAGAATCCACGCGCCATACGACAGCAGCCAGCCCATAACCGTGTAGGGTTTGTCCATATCGGCAATTACAAGACGGCCGCCGGGCTTCAGGACTCGCCGGATTTCGCGAAGGCAACGGCCCTTCAATTCCCGGTCGACG
Organism: FCB group bacterium; assembly: GCA_034004565.1. Lineage (GTDB taxonomy): Bacteria > Hydrogenedentota > Hydrogenedentia > Hydrogenedentales > SLHB01 > JAVEWL01. The sequence continues at coordinate 3,554 of JAVEWL010000317.1, forward strand.
TGGTGTAAGAAAAGGGCCGAGGTGACGATGTCGAAATGCTTGTCGGGGTAGGGAAGTTCTTCGGCGAGCGCTTGCTTGAAAGTGCAGTTGGGCCGTGTGCGCTTGCGCCGGGCCACCGTAATCATCGGTCCCGACGCGTCGATTCCTTCCGCCGTGCAGCCCGGCGCGGATTCGGCGATCTGGACTGTCAGGAGGCCCGTTCCGCAGCCCACATCCAATACCCGCATGCCGTCGGCCGGGTCGAGGCGCTCGGCGATCCAACGGTACATGCGGGCTTCCTGGCCGAGCGTTACAAAAGGCTGAACCTGATCGTAGACGTGGGCCGCGTGCACCAGCACACGCCCCCTGGTGGGAAGCGAATCCGGCAGGCGTTCGCCTTCCGCCTCGGTGTCCCGCGTAGTCATGAGCGTGCTCTAACTCCTGGTGATGGTGTGCGTTTCGCGCGCGGATTTTCTAAACAGGCGTCCGCACGGGATCAGTAACGGCGTATCCCGGCGATACGCTTCGTACTCTTCTCCAAACCGAATACAGAGTTCTTTTTCTTCCACGAGTTTTATGTAGACGATTCCGACCAGCAATGCGGTGACGCCCGCAATCAAACCGGTGGTGAGCGAAAAGACGAGGGTACCCAAGCCGAGAATGTAGGTCGAACTGCCCAACTGGATGGGGTTTCGGCACCACCGGTATGGGCCCGCCATCACGAGATGTCGTGTCGGGGCGTTCAGCGAGGGTGTGCCGCCTCCGAAGCGCCATTGGCTTCGCACGGCCCAAAGGGAATAGGCGAGCCCGGCGACGGTGGCCACGGTCCCCACAACCCAGCGCGCAGCAGGGGGATAGGCGAGCGGAAGGCGGCGCGCGATAACGTACGCGGGCACGATGAGGAACCATGGCGAGATGAGCAGGAAGAAGATTTCGTCCAGGAGGAGGGCGGAGAGCAGGCTTCGTCTGGTTTGCGGCTTTCGACTTTTGTCGAGGACCTTCTGAACGAGGCCACCAAACAAAGCAGGACTCCTTACGAGATCAAAATGGATAACACTAACAACAGCAAAGGTTTAACCAATATGGAAGCCGCAGAATAGATACCGGAACCTCAGAGAGATAACGCTTTCAAACCCAAAAACCTGACCCTTGAACTACAAAACGGATTCCTGAGCGTTAAGGATGACCTTGGATTCAGATGGCTCTCAAAGCAACGGGCATTTACCTTGAGACGCTTCAAAAACTGAAAAGCGGAACCTCCGTTTCTGGAGGTTCCGCCGTGGGGCGTGTCTAAGCGGGCGTTACTTAATGACCAAGGCGTCCTTGGCGGGGAGGGGCGGGAACGCGTTGTGCGGTTCCTGCTGGTACCAGTACGCGACCGAGGCCAGGTCGTCGTGCAGGGGCAGGTAGCGGCCTTCGCTCTGCCAGCCTATGCTCTGGATGGTGACCCTGAGATCCTGGTCGAAGCGGATGGGGTCCGTGACGTGCCAGCGGTACTGGCCGAAGCGCGGCTGCGGGTTGTCGGACTTCACGTGGTAGAAGCCGGTGTAGGGCGTGGTGAAGTTCGTGTACTCGGTCTTGCCGTTTACTTCGCGTTCCTCGTAGCCGTAGGAGCCGCAGAAGTAGTCTTCCTCGCCCGTGCCGCAGATGGTCGGAAACTTCGTGTCGCCGTCGAGGAAGAACTTTATCTCGCCTTCACCCCACCAGCCCGGGCTGTTCGAACCGTGGGCGAGGTAGGTGCCGACGTACTGGCCTTTGCCCTTCACGCCGTCGAGGATCGTGTAGTCCTGCTTGTCGGGCAGCGGGTTGACGCGGCGGAACTGCGCGTGGAAGTAGGGCGTGCTCTTCTTCACCTTCTCAAGGGTGTAGTCGATCTGGTAGTAGACGGTGGCGCGCTTATCGCCCATGTTTTCCATGGTGACTTTGCAGTGCTTGCGGAAGGGCATCTGCCAATAGGAGTTCAGACCGCTACGGGGATTGACGCAGACCGCGAGCGACGTGATGCGCGGCTCGTTGCCCATGCCCCAGCCGGCGGCGAAGAAGTCGCCCACGGGCGCCTCGACGGACGGGGTTTCCTCGCCGTCCCAGTAGAAGCGCAGGATCATGAGGCGATAGTCGCCGACGGGGGTCATCCAGATGTGGCGGACGATGCCGGAGCCGTCAATCTCGCCCAGCGTGAAGGTCGTGCCGGGCTCGATGTGGACGTAGGGGTTGACCTTCCAGCCCTGGCCCAGTTCGCGGGCCGCGCGGGCGGCGGTGCCTTCTTCGAGGGTCGCCATGCCGCCCTTGCCCTTCTCGCCGGTGAAGTTTTCGGGGCTGATGGAGCGCGACTTAGCGTCGTTGATCTGGTAGAGGTCCTGCATGCTGTTGATCTGGGCCATCGCGATCGGCGCGAGCAGTAGCAGTGCGCATAATGTCAGACAGAGTCGTTTCATGCTGAGTGGTCTCCTTGTTCCCGCTACGCCGGTTCAGGTTTGCATCCGCGGCTTTTTGCGGGATGCAAGCCTGAACGGCTCACACCACAAGCACGCAGATCCAATCCTGATCCGGTCTAAGGTTTCCCGCAATGCGTCCGGATACGGCCGGGCATCAGAATAGCCGATGCGGCGGCCGTTTTTGAAATGCGGGGAGGATCGACTGGATGTGGCGGTTGGGAGTAGTATCGTGCGGATACCGAAACCGACGACAAAGGGAGTGGCGAATATGTCGACGTTGCTTGCGAGCATCATTGTGGCCGTTGCGGCGGCGCAAACGGAAGCGCCGTATCACATCACCGTGGCGCCCGTCGGGCCCGACAACCCGCGGAATAGCGAGGCGGCGATCATCTCACTCAAAGACGGTTCGTTGCTGCTGGGGGGGTCGGATTTCGATGCGGGGCGGGGCGAGGATCACGGGCCCGGCCGCCTGTCCGCGAAGACGACGAAGGACGGTG
>JAVEWL010000318.1:0-6444 GCA_034004565.1 FCB group bacterium
GGTTCCGGGAAACATGATGTCGCGCACCTGGGCCGAGTGCAACGTCAAGCCGTAGCGCTCCAACTGCGGCGCGGTCTGCTCCTGCAACCGCGTGCCGAGCTCGGCGCGCTTCTCGAGCAGGGCGTCGACGTCGAGGGCGGCCACGGCGTCGCGCAGGACCACCTGCAGCGCGTTGTAGAGGACCTGCTGGAAGTTCTCGGCTTGAAGCACCGCCTTCACCGGATCCACCACCGAGAACACCACCGCCAAACTGATCTTCACACTCACGGCGTCGGACGTGGGGATTTCCTGTCCGGGCACGACTTGTACGCGCTCGCGCAGATCGACGATGCGCCAGGTGTGGGCCGGGAACAGCGTCCGCAGCCAGTACGCGCCGGGCTCGAGCGCGCCCACCAGTCGGCCGTTGCGAAACAGAACCGCGCGCTCGTACTCCTGCACGACGATTCGTGCCACGAAGGCGCGCGCGATCTTTACGACCCCGTAGACGATCGCCAGAAACACGCCGGCGATAACCAGTAGTGCGAAGAACTCGGGCATAGCCACCTCGCTGTCTGTATACGATCGGCGCAGGAGGACCGCGTTCCCGGCGAACACGCCGTCCCGGCGGGGATGTCTAGCATCCGCAGGGCCCGTTGGGCGTTGCGTTGCCGCCGTTCGCCGGTCCGGACGGCACAAGATCTCCTGCGCCGATGAGCCAGGCGGGAGGGCGACACGCAAGCCTCGGAGGCGATGCCTTCGGGGCGCTTTGCCGAATCCCGCATCTCGTGGAAATGATAAACCGGGTGGACGGAAACTTCCAGTCCACGATACAGGTGGGAATATGCGCATTCAAAGGACAGGATAATAAGTGGCTTGCGGGTGTCTTCCTCCCTCTCCCTCTGGGAGAGGGGTGGGGTGAGGGCTTCCGCCAAAAGCCGCACAATGCCCATCGCTGCCTTTCCCCGCCTGGCTGTGTCCCCCGAGTCATTGCGAGCGCAGCGAAGCAACCTCTTCAGCGACAGACGGGGGGAAAGCAGGGACAGTTTCCATTTTCCGGTGTGGGGGTGCCGATGTCGATGGCGCTCCGGGTAAGGAAACTGTTGCATGCCGTCCATACCGACTAGGGAAAATGGAACAGTCCCTGTTTTCCGTCCGCCCTGCGGGCGCTCCTCGCGATGACTCGGAAGGAAGTTGTGCGGGGAAAGGCCGCGCTGGGAATTACTGAAAGCCTTGGCGGAAGCCCTCACCCCACCCCTCTCCCAGAGGGAGAGGGAGAAGGGCACCCGCAAGCCACGCGACTTCCTCACGCGGCTTGAAGGTGCCACCCAAATGCGATAACGCCAAGGCAAAAGTAGACAAGAAAATCTCAAAGATTCAAGGCAGCTTTTAGCGTGCGGTAGGCGGTTTCGGCGATGGCGTGGTAGCGGTCGAGGGGAAAATGGCCGAGGTCGAGACCGCTCGCGCCCAGGCCGGCGGCGAGGTAGGCGAAGGCATCGACCGGTTCGCAGCCCAGGCTCGCGCAGTGCAGCAGCGCCTCTTTGCGCAGGTGCGCGGGCGCGAGGCCCGAAGACAGCGCGAGGCGGAGCAGGTCGTAGAAGGGATAGCCCTGCAAGCGCGCGCCGGCCCAGTCGATAAGCACGAAGCCGCGCGCGTGGGTTCCGCGGCTCCACAGGCCGCGCGGATACAGCACATTGCCCAGCCAGAAGTCTCCGTGTTCGAGCACGAAATAGGGCCGCCAGGTTCCGTCTTCGAGCCGGCGCAGGCCGGTATCGGCGGCGCGGCGAAGGCCTTCGGGCATGGCCTCGTCGCCGGCCAAGGCCCGCAACGGACGACGATATCCGGCCTCCAGCTCATCTTCCGATACGCGCCGGCAGGTGACCGCAGTCGCCTCCCGCAGCCAGGCCAGTACGCGCTTGCGCGCGCGGCGTTTCTGCAGGAAGGCCATGATGCGGTTGCTGCTCAAACTCCGACGCCAGGGCCACAGGGCAAACGTCAGACCCTCGTAGGTTCCCTCGGCGATGGGTTCGAGGATGACGTTGCCAAGGTCGGACCCCAGCATTTCGCGAGCGCCCTTGGCGTTGGCGAGGCTGCGGGCGACTTGCTCGGGATCCACGCGTGACGAAACCGCCATCACGGCGACCATGCGCCCCTGCTTGTCGCGGATGCACGTGCGCGATGGTGCGTCTTCCGCGGAATCGGCCACGGCCTCCTTGGTGAGAAGCGACACGCCGGATACTTCCGATTGATACGCGCCGGTGCTGTGCAGGTGTTTCAGAAGGGATTGGTGCAGACCGAGCGAACCGTTGCGCCGTGCAGCCGGTTCCGTCGTGTCCGCAGACGTGTTCACGGCCGCTTCGCCTGTTTGACGGCCAGAAACGCAAGACCGGGCGTGAAGTGCTTGACCAGTGGCGCGGGCACCCACGGCATAAACGTGCGTGTGAGGCGCGTCGGGCCTTCCTGGAAGCCGCCTTCGCGACGCGCGGCACGCACCGCATCGGATGTGAGCTCGATGAATTGCGTCGGATAGCGCATGTCGGGCACGCCCCAGAACGAGCGAAACTCGCCGAAGCCATGACGTTCGAGCTTATGCCGCAACGCACCGTACGAATGCAGCAGGCCCGGCGCGCGGCCCTTGCCGAGCGTGCGCACGATTGCCGCCTGGGCGAAACGCGGCAGCGCGCTGCCGATGCGGCAACCGTGCAAATGCTCGTCACGGCCGCCCAGCAGGAGGCGCAATGCGTAGCGGTTCTTCGTGGCGAGCCAGAACATGCCGCCGGGACGAAGCACGCGCGAAATGTGCGACAGCAGCCGTTCCTGGCCCGCGGCGGGCCCTTCCGGCAAACGCGAGCCGCACCATTCGAACACGAGGTTCAGCACGACGCAGTCAAAGCTCGCGTTTTCGTAGGGCAGGGTGCAATCGTCGCCGCCGATCGCGATGCTGACGTTATCGAGGCCTTCCTGCCGGCAGCGCTCCGCGGCGAAACGGGCCTGTCCCGGCACGACCTCGAGCGCGCGCACGCTTTTCACGCGCGGCGCGATGAGCGAGGTATGCTGGGCCATACTCGCGCCGATCTCGAGCACGTCGGCCTCGGCATTAAACGGAATCAGATCGAGGTAGGCCGCGCGCGCCGTGTCGGTCACGTAGCCCGCGCCGCCCTGGTCGGTGTACAACTCGTCCAGGGCCTGGCGCCAGCCCTTCTCGCGCGCCAGGGCCAACAGCCGCGCCAGCCGCTCGACGGTTTCGGGCGGTTCCTGCGACTCGTAGGCGAGGTAATTGGGCAGATCGCCACTCACCGCGACCGTATCTCTGTCAACCGGGTTCACGTGGGTCGTCTCCTTAAACAGTATCTCGCACTCCATGAAACCCGCCCATGTGTGGCACTATATTGGCCCGGATGGCAAGGGTCAAATCTTCCCGGCGGGGATTTTTCGCCGGGTTGTTTGGGTTATGGCCTTGGGGCACTGTATTCTGAAGCGGGAGAAAGGGAAAACCATCATGACGTTCGACGCCAACACGAAGCTGACCAAGGCCGATTTCCGCGACCTGCCCCCGCTGTGCACCGACGGCGCCTGGGGCACCGAAATGCAGAAGCTCGGCGCGCAGCCCGGCCAGATGTGCGACCTGTGGAACGTCGACGAGCCCGGCAAGGTGCTCTCCGTGGCCCAGGGCTATGTCGATGCGGGGGCGCAGGTCGTATTGACCAATACCTTCAACAGCAACCGCGTGGTCCTGGCCCAGCACGGGATTGCCGAGCGCGCCTTCGAACTTTCGAGGGCCGGCGCGGAGATCTCCAAGCGCGCCGCGTTCGGCAAGGCCTATGTGTTCGCTTCGCTCGGCCCCTGCGGCAAGATGGTCATGATGGGCGAAATCGATCCCGCCGAAGTGACCGAGATGGCCGCCGAACAGGCGCGCGCCTTCGCGGACGGCGGCGCCGACGCCATCGTCATCGAGACCCAGAGCGACCTCGTCGAGGCGGAAGCGGCGATCCAGGGGGTGCTCGACGCCTGCGACTTGCCTGTTGGCCTTTCCTTTACCTTCGATGCCGGTGAAAACAACGACCGCACCATGATGGGGGTGAGCATTCCCGAAGTCTACGAGTTGGCGGCAAAATATGGCGCGAGCTTCGTGGGCGCGAACTGCGGCGCGGGCATCGAGACGTTTGTAAATATCGCGGCGGGCTTCGCGGCCTGCGGCACGGACATCCCCATCTGGGTCAAAGGCAATGCGGGCAAAGCCTCGATTGACGAGAACGGCAAGACCGTCTATAAGGCCCTGCCACAAGCCTACGCCGAAGCCGTGCCGCAATTGCTCGAGGCCGGCGCCAAGTTCATCGGCGGCTGCTGCGGCTCCTCGCCCGAGCACATCAAGGCCGTGGCAATGGCGATGCGCGCCAGGGCCTGAGATTTCGTATGGGTCTTATGAGTCTTATAGGTCTTATGGGAATCCCATTAGACCTATAAGACTCATAAGACCCATCATTCCCATTCCTCAAGCACCGGCCATATCTCCCCCAGCCGCATTATCCGCGGCAGTCCGGGGTATTCGCCGTGCCGATCAAGCAGGACCGCCCGCAGGCCCGCGTCTTCCGCGCCCCGGATGTCCCAGTCCGGGCGATCGCCCACGAACAGCGCATCCTCCGCCGCGCAATCGAAACGCCGCAACGCCTCCTCGAAAATCCGCCGGTCCGGCTTCCGCCAGCCCACGTCGTGGCAGAAGACAATGTGCTCCATGTACCGCGTCAGCCCGCGCCGCTCGAGGTCTTCCGCCCACGGCTCCGACGGCGTACCCCACGGCATGTTCGACACGATACCCATCCGGTATCCCCGCCCACGCAATTCGTCCAGCACCGGCAACGTGTCGTCGTAGAGTTTGCCTGGCGCGATGAGGCATGCCGTGAACGCGTCGCAGGCCGCGCCCGAGGCATCAATGCCGAAGATGCGGCTCAAACGCTCCGCCAGCGGGCGTACGGTGCCGTCCGGGGCCTCTTTGTTCTCGCCTGCGAACACCTCGTGTGACGGTTCCCGGCCCAGCACCCTGCCCGCCGCGGCAATGCCTTCTTCCACCAGCGGCGGGAACTGCGTGCGCGTAAAATAATCAACCAGGGTCTGCCCCAGGTCGAAAAGAACGATCGGTTTCACTTGATACTATCCCAACAACAATCTCTTGGATTTATGTAACCCCGAATTCTCATTCGGGATCTTCAAAGACCAATACCCCGAATGGGAATTCGGGGTTACATTCTCATCAGATCACTTCCAGGCCATCGCGATCGGGCAGCGCAGGGAAGGGCGCATGCGGCTCCTGCTGGTACCAGAATGCCGTCGATGCGATGTCGTCCTGGAACGGCAGGTAGCGGCCACCGCTGCGCCAGCCGAGCGCCTGGATGGTAACCTTCAAATCCTGCTCGAAGCGAATGGGGTCCATAATGTGCCAGCGATACAGCCCGAAGCGCTGTTGCGATTGATAGGTGCCGTCGGGACGGATTACCTGCGACAAGCCGGCGTAGGGCGTGCAGAATTCCGTGTACTGTCCTTCGCGGTCGAAGTTGTAGGACCCGCAGAAGTAGTCTTCCGTGCCCGTGCCGCAGATCGTGGGCCACTCGCCGTCGCCGTCCATGTAGAATTTGATCTCGCCCTCGCCCCACCAGCCGGTGTTGTTCACCTGCCACGCGAGGTAGGTGCCCACATACTGGCCCCAACCCTTCACGCCCTCGAGGATCGTATGCACTTCCTTGTACGGCAGGGGATTCACGCGGCGCCATTGCGCGTGGAAGTACGCGGCGTCCTCGGGCACCTCGGTCAGCGTGTAATTCACCTGGTAATAGAGGACGATGTCCTCATCCGCAATGTTCTCGACGGTCATGCGGCAGTGCTTTCGGAAGGGCATCTCCCAATAGCAATTGAACGCGCTGCCCGGATTTACGCATACCGGCAGCGACACCAGCGGCGCAAACTTCCCCCAGCCCATGCAGAAAAAATCGCCGATAGGCGCCTCGATGCTGGGCGTGTCCTCGTGGTCCCACCAGACCCGCAGAATGCTTTCGCGCCAGTTGCCGGTAATGGTGATCCACATCTGCTGGATCGCGCCGGGGCCCTCGATATTGGCCATCTCGAAGGTGCTGTGCTTCTCGATCTTCACCGACGGCGATAGCTTCCAGCCGCGGCCGAGGTCGCGCGCGCAGTGAGCGCCGGTGCCGTCCTCGGCCATGCCGCCCCTGCCCTTTTCGCCCGTGAAATTCTCCGCCGACAACGACCGCGTCTTCGCATTCGAGAGCCGCGACAAATTGCCCAGGCTCAAGTTCAGACCGTTGTACATGTCCATTCCGCTCCTGCGTGGTTTACCCAGACCCGAATGCATAGGGTACAAGTTTTAGGGTTTAGGGTCCAGGGTTTAGGGTCTGGCCCGCGATGGGCGCATCGCATCTCGTGCGCGTGCTCGTAATGGTAATCGGCGGTTTCTTAATC
>JAVEWL010000319.1:0-6431 GCA_034004565.1 FCB group bacterium
ACCTCGGGCAAGAAGCTGGAGCCGGACTGGGCGCTGCAGAATCCGCGGGACTACCTGACGGTGCTGGAGGCGATCGTTCCGCGCGTGCTGAAGGAATCGGGCGTAAGCGGAGATGACGTGATCGGCATCGGGTCGGACTTCACGGCCTGCACGGTCCTCCCCACCGACCGCGAGGGCAATCCGCTGTGCTGGCAGGAGCGTTTCAAGGACAATCCGCACGCGTGGGTGAAACTGTGGAAGCACCATGCGGCGCAGCCGGAAGCAGACCGGGTGAATGAAGTGGCGCGCGAGCGGGGCGAGGATTGGCTTTCGCGGTACGGCGGCAAGATTTCGAGCGAATGGTTCTTCCCGAAGGCGCTGCAGATTCTGGAGGAGGCGCCGGAGGTTTATGCGGCGGCGGACCGCATCATGGAAGCGGGCGACTGGATTGTGTTGCAGCTTTGCGGCGAGGAAAAGCGCAATGCGTGCGCGGCGGGTTACAAGGCCGTCTGGGACGACGGGTATCCCGGCAACGAGTTCTTCAAGGCGCTGAATCCGGGCTTTGAAAAGGTCGTGGACGACAAGATGAGCCGCGACATTTTCCCGGCGGGCGTGAAAGCGGGCGGGTTGAAGGCGGATTTGGCTGCGAAGCTGGGCCTGAAGGCGGGCACGGCGGTGGCGACGGGCGGCGTGGATGCGCACGTGGCGGTGCCGGCGGCGGCGGTGACGGACGAAGGCAAGATGGTGATGATCATGGGCACGAGCCTGTGCCACATGGTGTGCTTCAAGGAGAAGCGGCCCATCAACGGCATTTGCGGTTATGTGCGGGACGGGATTCTGCCGGGGTATTACGGGTACGAGGCCGGCCAATCGGCGGTGGGCGATATTTTTGCGTGGTTCATTGACAACTGCGTGCCGGGCTGGGTCGAGAAGGAAGCGGAGAAGCAGGGCAAGTCGGTGCACGGCTACCTGGAAGAGGAAGCGGCGAAGCTGAAGGTGGGTGAATCGGGCCTGCTGGCGCTGGATTGGTGGAACGGGAACCGCTCGGTGCTGGTGGATGCGGATCTGACGGGCATGATGATGGGCATGACGCTCGCGACGACGCCGGCGGAGATGTACCGGGCGGTGCTGGAGAGCACGGCGTTCGGGACGTATGCCATCGTTCAGGCGTTCGAGAAGGGCGGCCTGCACATCTCGGAGCTTTACGCGTGCGGCGGCCTGCCGAACCGGAACAAGCTGGTGATGCAGATCTTCGCGAACGTGACGGGGCGCGAGATTAAGGTGAGCGCGAGCGAGCAGACGGTGGCGCTGGGCTCGGCGATGTGGGGCGCGGTCGCGGCGGGGTCTGCCGCGGGCGGTTACGACGACATTGCCCAGGCGGCGGCGAAGATGGCGCGCTTGAAGGATGAGACGTTCAAGCCGGACCCGGCGAAGCATGCGGTCTACGAGAAGCTGTACGCGGAGTACGAGCGTCTGCACGACCTTTTCGGGCGGGGCGGGGACGCGGCGATGAAGAATTTGAAGGCGATCAAGCTGGCGGTGCGCAACGAGGGCTGACGGTTATTCTTTGGAAGAAACAGCGGCGTGTCGAGGGAAGCCCGGCACGCCGCTTTCGTATGCTGGGTTATTCCTGGCCGCCCGGGTTGATCTTGCCGGCGATGTCGACGCCGAGGAAGTTCTGAAGCTCTTGGAGCACCACGATAACCTGGAGCACGATGTCGAGTACGGCCTCGATGTTGTAGGCTCCGACCACGGGTCTAGTGGCGCTCAACTTGCGGATGTGCATTGACTCCCTCCCTTGCATGGCACCGGCCGGTGCCGTCATGAGCTTTCTGTGCAACCTGCGTTCGGGACGATTATAAGCCAACGATACCGCTTTGAAGCAACTTGCGGGGTATGGCTTATGGGGGGTATGGGAGTCATGAGAAGTATGGGAGTTATGAAGGGAGCGCTCGAGCTTTCTGGACTTCGGGGGGGATGAGGAGGGCGGGGTCTTTGGGAAGCACGAGGACGATCTCGAGGCCTCGGCCGGTGGGGGGCTCGGTCCAGATGCGTCCGCCGTGGGCTTCAACGACGCGCTTGGCGATGGCGGTCCCGAGGCCGGTACCACGCGCTTTGGTGGTATAGAACGGTTCGAAGAAGGATGTCTGCTGTTCGGCGGTGATGCCGGGACCGTTGTCGCGAACGGAGATGCGCAATGCGTCGAGGCCGTCCAGCTTTACGGTTGTGCAATGGATGAAGATTTGCACGGGATCCTCGCAAGCCGCGAGGGCGTTTTCGAGGAGATTCCGGAAGACCTGCTGCATGCGGAAGGCGTCCATGTTGCAGATGGTATCGGGCACGTCGCAGGTTTCGATCAGGGCGGCGAGCCGTCCGGCCCGGAGCGATTCAAGGGAGGTCCAGGCCTGGCGCCAGACTTCGATCACGTTGTTGGGAGAAAGGTCCAGGATGAGCGGGGCGGCATAGCCGCGCACTTCCTCGTGGACCCGGCGCAGGTCGTCCTGGGCGCGGCGGGTTTCTCGGATGAGCCGGACGGCGTCGGCGTCGTTGCGCAGACGCCGTTCGAGGAGGTCCATGGCGGTCTGGATGCGCTGGAGCGCGTTGCGGCTCTCGTGGCTGAGGACGGCGGTCATTTGTCCGAGGACGGCGAGGCGTTCGCCGCGGCTGAGGGCCTCCTGTGCGCGCAGCACTTCTTCGGTGCGCTGGGCCACCCGCTGTTCGAGGGTCTCGTTCAGTTCCTGGAGTTCGCGCTGGGCTTGCTTGAGGGAAGTGATGTCCTCGTGCGTGACGACGGCGCGTCGCATGCTGAGTCCGGGAAAGCGGGTCACGCGGCCCAGGAACCAGTATTCCTTGTTTGAAGCGACGATCGAATACTCACAGGCGTAGGTTTCTTGCTTGCCTGCGAGGATATTGCGGATGGCGTTCGCGAAGGCTTGGGCCTCCGCGACGCCCTCGAAGGCCGCGCGATCGCATGCGGTCAGGTAGTTGGCCCCTGCCCCGTTGTCGGGGACATTCAGGCCGTGTGTGCGGGCGAAGTGGCGCCAGCTCTTGTTGACTGCCACGATATTGCCTTGCTCGTCGAGCACGCAGATGTTCGCGCTGAGGGCATCCAGGGTAAACCGTGCGAAGACGGAAGATTCCTGCATCGCCCGTTCGGCGTGGCGGCGCGCGGTGACGTCGCGGAATACAATGACAAGCCCCTGCCGTTTACCGCCTTCGTCGCGCAGGGGCGACGCGGAGGCTTCGATCAGGTGCTCTTTCTGGTCGGGGGCCACCAGGACGTATCCGTTGCCCAAGGGGATTGCGTTTTCCTTTACCGCCTTTGACAGGGGCAGGTTTTCTGGGGTCCGCGTCTTTTCATCGAGCAGGTTTATGAGCCGGTGAAGGGGCATCATCCGCGCGTCGTCTTTGCTCACTTGCAGGAGCTTTTCCGCGATCTGGTTCATGAAGACGACCCGCCCCGCATTGTCCGTGGTGATGACGGCGTCTCCGATGCTCGAGAGGACCGTCAAGAAGGAGATGTCACTTTCGCGGGTTGCCCGGGAGGCGCGCTTCAAGGACTGGCCCAGCAGGATGATGGTCAGCGAGAGGACAATGAAGATGGACAGCCAGATGGTGTCGTTCGCCTTGGTACCCCATACGAATCGTGGCGTGGTCAGGAAATAGTCCACGCACACGACCATGAGCGCCAGGTTCATGAGGGCCGGTCCGGTCCCGCAGAATCGCACTGCGAAGATGATGGCCAGCATCAGGAAGATTCCGGTCGTCGATTGAACGAAGGGATACAGGGCAAACGCCACCGCCAGGAACAGTGCAAAAACACCCGCGGCCAGCGCATAGGGTTGCCATTTTTTTCGGGCAGTCAGTCGAAGCACGTTGTCTTTCTTTGTCCTTCTGTGCTTAACCGCTATTCACAGGTGCGTCGTTCACGTAAACAGCGAACGCAAGACACGGCAGGAATCTTTCTTTGATGCTCCGGATTCGTGTGTTCGCGCACGCTGTGACAGAACCTCCCGTCGCTGCCCATCCCATGCAAGTATTGTCGTGCTTACCGGGGGAGGTGTCAAGAAAATAAGCGCGGAGGCGATCCACCGATCGCCTCCGCGGGGTTATCCGTTCGGTAATCAGGGCTTCTTGACAAATTGCTTATAGCTGTCCACTAATTCCGGCTTGATGCCTTCGCCCAAGGCGTGGATGGCATCCACTTCCGCCTGAGTGGTAACGGGACCGAATTCGAGGTGGAAATGGCGGCACTCGCCGGCTTCGAGAGCATGCATCAGGTCCAGTTCTTCGTCTATTTGCCGGCCTTCGACGCCGCAGTTGCAGGGTTCGAGGCCGACGGTGTAGTCCTGCTCGCCCATCTGCTTCCACTCGACGAGTCGCGGCAGTTCGTTTTTGTTGTACTTGACGTAGACGCCAAAGCCATCCTCGGTGCCGATGGCGTCGTTGACGATGGCGAGGGTGACGCTGCCGTCGGGTTGGGGGACGACGTCGTGATAATAGCACTTTTCTTTGTAACCGTGGATTGGCGGGTCGAGGATGCCCCAGTTTTCCTTGCCATCGCGGGCCTCGGCGTCGCGGGGGGCGATGTAGCGGCTGGGGGTGATGATGCGGGAGTTTTTTTCGACCGCGGGCCAGCCGATGTTGCAGTGGTACAGAAGCATGAAGGGCGTACGGTCGAAGCCCTCGTTGGTGACCACGTCGTGGATCCAGAAGCGGGGCTGGCCGAGTTTGACGGTGACGGTGCGGGTGAGGGTGAGGTTCTCGCCAAAGACGACGGCTTCGCGCATGGTGCCGGTAACGCTGAGGACGTAGTCGTCTCCCTGCCATTCCTGGACGACTTTGAGATCCTTGGCGGGGGTATGGCCGATGCGGCCGTGCAGTCCGTTGCCGAGCAGGGCGCTTTCGGGGCGGGGTGCGCCGACGTGGGTGAGGCCGCAGGTGGTGACGAGGCCGCCGAAATAGGAGCGGAGCCAGCGCAGTCCTTCCGCCTCGAAGTATTGCGGGGCGACGTCGGTGGTTTTAGAGCGCCAGCCCATTGCTTTGCCGGAGTAGGAGGCCGCCGCGATGTCGAGGCAGCGATCCACGAGGACGGTCACGGACAGGCCGGTGTCGTTGTGAAAGAGGGCCGCGCGCGTGGGGCGCTCTTTGCCGTCGTCGAATTCCACCATGCGGATGCCCGCGACCTGGTCCATGTTTCCGACCCGGCGCCGAAGGTCGTCGACCGAATAAGACTTGCCGAATAGCTGCATTGTATGTTCTCCTCCCTTTGCGTTGGACTCGGAGTAAGATAAGACTTTGAAGGGGTGATTTTCGAATTATGAATTGTGAATGATGAATTATGAATGAAGAGTGGCTGCGTTTCGGTTTGGGGTTATTCGTATACTGGTATTTGATATGAAGACTTTGCTTGAACAAGTTGAGCCGGCGCTGTCGTTTGCGCGGGCGGAATTGCTGCGGATCGCGGAGGGCGAATCTGACTCGGCGGCGGAATGGCAGGAGGCCCTAGCGGCGGTGGCGGCGGCGCGGGCGTATCTGATTGTGCATCGCACGCCGGAATATGGGTATTACGAGCCGAGTGCGGCGCTGGCGTTCCTGGCGGAGGGCGATGCGAAGCGGCGGCACGTGCTGCTTTCGCCTGCGAGCGAATGTGTGGGCGATGTGGAGCAGGTACGCGTGGCGGTGGATACGATGGTGCGAAACGCGGTGCTGGAACTGGATGCCATCCTGGGCGTGGAACTGATCGAGGAAGAGGAGATTCCGCAACTACGCGTGAGTTTCGACGGGCCGGGGCGATTCCCGGAAGCATTTTCGATTGGCGGTTTCCTGGAGATTCCTTTTGACGACCTGGCGTCGCGTTGGACCGCGATCACGCGCGGGGGACGCATTGACAAGGCGCCGTACGGGCTAGTGCTGCGATTGAAGGGCGTTCGCGTGGTGCCGGAGTCGAAGTTGGGCCTGGAAGTCCATACGAATGCGCTGCTTGACGCGGAGACCCGCCTGGAGCGCCTGGCGGAGGGGGCGGTTTCGGGCAAGGAAGGCGCGGGTGAGCTTCGTCGCGCCGTCGCCGCCCTGGAATCGATCCTGGGCGCGCTGGAGGCGACGGAGCGCGCGGGCGAGCCTTCGAACGTGTGCGTGCTGGTTCAGGAAGTCGTGAAAGAGCATGAGGCGCGGCTGAAGCACGCGGGCATCGCCGTTGAGGTGCTCTGCGACGCCAAGATGCCGCCGGTCCATTTGCGGCGGGACCGGATGCGTTCTTTCTTCGTGAACGCGCTGGGATGGGCCCATACGGCGCTTCCCGCGGGCGGCTCGGTGTCGCTGCTGGTGGATTACGATTCGCGGGCGCGGCAGGCGGGGATAGTGCTGGCGCTGGAGGGGCTTCGCGGCCCGGTCCGGCCGGGCGCGGCGTTGGCTTCGATGCGCCGGGCCGTAGTGGAGGCCCATGGGGGGGT
>JAVEWL010000320.1:0-6411 GCA_034004565.1 FCB group bacterium
CCCAACCCCGCATTTCATTCGTGTGATTCGTGGTTGGTTTTGTTCGTGGTTCTTGGTGTCTTTGTTTCTTGGTGGTGATTCTTAACCCTCGCCGCGATCAGGCAACATCGGTGGCGCTGGCCTTGGTTTCGACGGCGCTGGGCGGCACGTGCTTTTCGCGCGCGCGTTCGATGAAATGATGGACGTGCTCGAAGATGTCCTCGGCATCGGGTCCGTTGATAATGCCGTGGCGTGTGCGCTCGAGAATGGCGAGTTCCTTGTGGGCGGATCCGATGCGGTCGAAAAGTCCCTGACCGCTGTCGGGGCTCACGAGCGGATCGCGCGAACCTTGCACGATGAGCGTGGGCACGGTGAGCCGGGACAGGCCGTCTTCCATGGCCTCGATGACCCGGCCGAGCTCGCGTACGCCCGTGAGCGGATTGCGCGTGTAGTTGATGTGCGGGTTTTCTGGATGGTTGACGACGTACTCCCATTGCAGGTTGCGCCGCCGCATCCGCGTGAACAGGGTATTCATGGTCACAATCGACGGAACGAGCTTGGCCGCGTAGCTGCGGAGTTGCAGGGGCGCGTTGATCGAGAAGATGCTCTGAACCTTCTCGCCTTTGCGGGCGCCCGCGAGCAATGCCAACACGCCGCCCATGGAGAAACCGCCCAGAATGATGTCGTCGGTCAAGCTTTTGACGATGGCATAGCCGCGATTGACGGATTCGTACCACTCCTCCCAACGCGTGTGGGCGAGATCTTCGGGCGCGGTGCCGTGGCCCTTGAGGCGCACGCCGTAGACGGCGTAGCCCTTGCGGTAGAGGTACTCCGCGAGCGCGCGGACCTCGAGCGGCGCGGCCATGTAGCCGTGCACCAGCACAATGCCGCCGCGGATGCGAAACTTGGGCGCGAGCAGGAAGGGCCGGCCGACGTCCTGGGGTTTGCTCAAGGCCTCGCTGTAGTGTTGGGCGTAATCGTTCTCGAAGACTGCCAGATCTTCCTCGAGCAGCATCGACCGGATAGTCTTCGAGAGGCGCCGCCGGGGCGCGCGCGCGATGTGCCGGATAATCCGCGTGACATCTTCAAGCGGCTCGAGCTCGTTCGCGATGACGTAGGTCAGTTCTTTCTGGCGTACGGTATGAAAATCGGTAATGCCCTGCTTCAGGGAAAAGTCCTTGAGGTACTTCCCGTTCTCGCGGCGGAGCAATCCCTCGTCGACGCACAGCGACAGGAACTCGTTGAATTCCGGGCTCGCTTCTTCGTACAGGACGTCGCGGTAGGTCTTCTCGAGAAGCGGATGCAGGCGGTAGCGTCCGAGCTCGCGAATGCGATGCACGGCCAGGAAGATCCGGTTGCGGTAGGCGCGCTCGGGAAAGGCCTGGATGCGCTGGTAACGGATCGTTGTGGCGAGCAAGTGGTCGTAGTTGATGGTGGTGCGGTCGTAGATGTCGCGCATGAACCGAAGTGTGAGGCGCTTGGACACTTCCCTGAACGGGGACCGCGCGTCGGCCTCGAGCGCGTCGATGTGGTGCGCATTCTCCAGCAGGCGGTTGCCCGGCTCGGACGCGCGAAGGTACTCCACGATATCGATGGGGTCGGCCAGCGTGATGTCGATGTCCGTGTCTTCGGAAAGCAGCGTGCCTTCGACGGACAATTCCTCGAGCGCGCGGGGGCTGAGGTCTTTGGCCATGCCGCGGGCGATGCGCAGGAACACGTTCTCGCGCGCCCGAATAGGATAGTAGGTGACGTTGACGGGTACGAGCACGGTCCGCTTCGCGAGCACCTGGGCAGGAGCGTCTTCCGGGTCGAGATCGAAGCGCTGGAGCAGTTCCGCCACTTCCTCGTGCCGCTCTTCTTCCACCAGTTGCCGCAGGTGCTGACGGTACAGTTCCGCGCGCAGCGCCAGCACGGCCGCGCCGCGGTGGGGCGGCCGCCGGCCGTGTTCGCCTCCGTGGACGCTGAATTCGCGGCGGTGGTCCATAACTTTCTTGTCCTTGATCATGGACCCTTCCGGAAAGATGATCCACGGGTGCTCGCCGTTCAGCAGGGTGCCCACGATGGTCTTGTCGCGGTCGGGGTCCTTGGTCGAGACGGTGCCCATGGAGCGCAGGTACGCGCCAATGCGGCCGACAAAGAGTTCCGACGCGGCCAGCGACCACACTTCGCGCCCCAGGTGCTTGTGAAGTTCGTACGGAAGCAGGAACGTCTCGAGCCGCGTGAAGTGATTCACGACATAGACAATGGCCATGTCATCGTGAATGGCGCGCGCATTGTGAACGCGCACGTCAGCCTTGATGAGCTTCTTCGCGATGTCCAGGGCCCAGTGTGTGGACCAGAACGCGATTGAGGACGACATTCGATTTCCTTTTGGTCGGGCTTCACCTTCCCTTATTGATATACCACATGAAAAGCGGAAAAGCGGTCCGAACCTTACCGTTCGCCGTTCAACTTTCGGCGCCGCAAGGGGTTGCACAAACACCCTAATCCCGCTCCTCCCGGGCCTCCAGCCGCACCGCCGGACGGTACACGTCGAGGATGTAATCCGGGAGGTCGTACCACCGGAGCATCCAGCCTTCGAGGAGGTAGGCAATGAGTTCGCGGGTGACACCTTGATCGTAGAGCAGCACGGCCACGGCGGGGCTGCGGCCGTAGTCGCGCCACAGGTATTCTTCCCAGCGCTCCGGAATGAGCACGTAGCGCGGGTCCTGCGTGAGCATGCTGTAGCGTTCGAGAAAGAACGCCGTGTCGATAAGGCCGGAGTACTGCGCCTGGTGGATGTACTCGTGAAATAGGGTCATGTCGTCGAAGTTTTCGCTGAGGATCACCTGGCGCCGGTTGCCGAAGCCCTGCACGTAGGAAAGCAGACGCATGGCGGGATCATCGCCAATCGCGATGCCGCCGTAGCCGGGGAGCGTGCCGTATCGCAACGGGACGTGGCGCAGCATGCGCCCGGCCTCCGAAGTGAAGTACTTCTCAAGGACCGCATTGCGCCGCAAATCATCCGGCGGAGAAACCGTCGCGCAACCGAACAGGGTCAGTACTATGAAAATGAGCACGGGCCTCATGCCAAGATGATACAGAATATGGACGCACCGCGGTAGCGCCCGGCACGGAGGCCGGGCGCTACCGGACGGATTCACTTTGCCCCGGCAGAAGGGGTATCCTCGGGGTGCGTTCCCGAACCGTGAGTGGAGATTGCCCAATGTTAAGCCTTCGGCAATGCGGTGTGTGCGTGGCCTTGCTGCTCGGTGCCGTGTCCGCGCATGCGGCCACGGTCGACGAACTCATCCAGCAAGCCGGAAACGGTACGGACGAGGTTCGCCTCGAGGCCCTTCGCGCTATCGCCGCAGGCGAACCCGCGCTGGCGGACGATGCCAATCGCCTCGCGCGCGAGATCGAGCGTTGGCTGGGCGATCCGAAGCTCGATTATTTCGGCGCACCGGCGCGCGACGGCAAACCCTACGATTTCGGCATCGCGGAGGAGTCGCCGCTCTATCCACTGACCCACCTCTATCAGGCGCGCATGTTCCTCTGGGCCACGCTTGAATACGGCGGATACTGGAAAGAACCCGACGTGCGCCGGACGCGTTACGATTTGGTCCGGTCGTACTTCGAGAGGGCCGCGAAGGCGTTTCCCGGCAATTCCATCACCGCCATGTATCTTGGTACCCCCATTCCGCCCGCAAAGATTTACGAAGTGCCCGGCGGCGCGCCCGAATGGGCCGTTCAACAACGGGAAGGACTGGAGCGGCTGGCCGACATCGTCGAATGGTGGATCGATCATCGCATGCAGCCGACGGGCGCCTACGGAGGCGGTTGGGGCGACGACTGCGAGATGTGGCGCTGGTGGGTGCCCGTGCTGATTGCGTTTGACGACCCAAAGATCGTCGCCGCGCAGGCGAAGTTTTCCGAGGCCATCATGAGCCAGGAACATATGCGCGTCGGATACACGGCCCACATGAGCGACGTCGAGCACACAGCCGAGGACAGCGCCGACGCCGTGACGCCGATGATGCACCTGGAGCGTGACCGCGAAGAGTGGAAGCGGCTCGCCCTGAAGCCGGCGGAACTCATGGAAACGCTGTGGACCGGCATCAACGAGCGGGGTCAATTGCAGTTCAAGAGCACGTATTTTACGGCTACGGAGGTGGACGGCTCGGCGAAACGCGCCTGCGATACGGTCTATCATCCGCGGACGGTGCAGGCGGCGTTGGTCTATTGGCAGCGCACGAACGACGCGCGCCTCGGGAAGCTGTTCTCCTCGTGGATGGACACGTGGGTCGATGCGACGGCGCGGGCCGAACGCGGCAAACCTGCGGGCATCGTGCCCAGCGCAATCCATTGGCCCGACGGACGCATCGGCGGCGTGGGCGAGCATTGGTGGGACCCCGAGAACCACAACAGCGATCCGCTCTACGTCTGGCCGAGCGCGATGCCGCTGATGACCAACACGCTGCTGCTCACGCACTATATGACGGGCGACGGCAAGTACCTGGAACCGTTGCGCACGATGGCGGCGGCGCGGTTGCGCTACTTGCAGGCGCACCAAGAAGAACCCGAACCCGGCAGCGAAGCCTGGTGCGCGGAGCGGCTCGTGGGGCTGGCCCCGGTGCTTGCCAAGTACCGGCTGCTGACCGGGTCCACCGAGTTCGATGAGATCCTCACGCGCGAGAAGGCGGCGTATGTGCGCTACGTGCTGGACAGCAAGGTGGAGGAACTCGTGCCGGCCCTGCGGGCCAATGCCGAGGCGCTGCGGATCAATTTTCCCGGCTACACGAGCGAGGTGCGCTATACCGATCGTGTTTTGAGGCTGCCCAGCGTGTTCGAAGCGAACGGGATGTTTCCGGAAGTTGTCGCGGGGATCGAGCAGCCCGACCCGCAATTGTTGTATTCGACGGCAACGGGCGATCCGGGCGATGGCGGTTACTTCCCGATGAGCGTGGTGCGTTGGCGTACGCCCCCGCGCGATATCGCCGCCCTCGTCACGGGCGCGTCGCGCGAGCGCTTCGAGGCGCGCCTCTACCACTTCGGCGAGCACCCGCGCGACCTCCGCGCGGATCTGTTCCTGATCAAGCCCGGCGCCTATCGCCTCACCCTCACGCCCGATGAAGGCAAGCCGGCCGCCGAGGAAAAGGTCGTGGCTACCGCCGCCGTTACGCCCGTGCGCCTGATCCTGCCCCCACGCGCGTCCTGCACACTGCGCGTCCAGCCGGAGTGAGGGAAGCCCGTCCTGTACTGCGGAATTCACATGCGGAGCCGTATGCCGCGGTGTTCATCCCGGGGGAATGCATCCGCACGGCATCCTTACACGGGATAGGTCCCGAGGAACTTCATCACCCCCCGGTGACACCGATGAATAAGCCGCGGCTCCGGGAGGAACATGAACGGGCAGTATCCGGGCACGAGCGAGATGCCGTGGGTAGCGCAGAATTCGACCGCCCCCGCGCTGACCCGTCCCGGCCCGCTAATCCCGTACAGCCATACCCGCCGAATCCCGGCCTCGTGGCACTCCACCAGCACCCGGTACGCCGCGTCGCGCGAGGTCATCACCAGCGCCCCCTCCGCCGCCGGATGAATGTCCTTCACCCCCGCGACACAGGGCACGCCGTCAATTTCCTCCGCGTGCGGATTCACCGGAATGACATCGTACGCGCGCCTGCGAAACTCTTTGAAGAGCATCCGGCTGAAATCGCGCTCGTTACGCGACGCGCCGACAAACGCAATTCGCTTCAACGAAAAGAACTCATTGATGCTTGTCCGTACGGCGTGTTCCGTCATAACCGAACCCTCCACACATCTCTTGAAAAGAGACAGCCACCGCCCCGCATAGGACTTACGGGACGGTGGCTCAGGTTTTAACTGTACGATCGCCTCAGGCGCTCGCGACGTACTGGTCGATGGCTTCGCGGATACTCTTGAAAATCCACGCCCGCTTCGATTCATCATTCTCGAGCAGGGTCATGCGGAAACCTTCGTGCGTACACTGGAAACCGGTGAGCGGCACCACCACGATCCCCAGCGCGCCCATCAGGTAGTACACGAAGCGCTTGTCGGGCGACACGTTGGGTACCATGCTCTCGATGTACTCGCGGATTTCCTTGTTCTCGATGGGGAGCGTCTGCTGCTTGTTCAGTACGCCCGGTTTGAACATGTCGGTAACGTAGAACGCGCCGTGGGGCGTGTTCACGATGATGGAATCGCAGCCCTGTAGCGCTTCCAGGCATTCCTGCGCGCGCTGGGCGTACATAGCCTCGCGCCGCTCCAGGTGTGCGGGGTACCGTTCGTCGCCCTTGACGCGCGGACTCGACATCTGCGGCACGGTCGTGGACGACACCTCGAGCCGTTTCGCGGCCAGCAGGCTGTTGACATAGGTCGCGAAGTTTTCGTCCTTGTTCTTGTTGAGCACTTCGAGCCAGCCGCAGCGCGATC
>JAVEWL010000321.1:0-6406 GCA_034004565.1 FCB group bacterium
GAACTTGATCCAGCCCGGCGAGCAGCTTGTCATCATGGGCAGCACGCCGCCGTTGGCGACGCGGTGGGCCAATTCCGAGGCCTCTTCCATGATGGTGAGGTCGGCCGTGAAGGAAGTGTCGAACACGCGCTTGAAGCCGAGCTGGCGCAGGGCGGCCGTCATTACGCCCGCGACGTCCACGCCGGGCTTCAGGCCGAATTCCTCGCCGAGCGTCACGGAGACCGCGGGCGCGTGCTGGATAACGACCGTGCGTTCCGGGTGGTGCAGGGCGTCCATGACTTCCTTGGTGCTGCTCTGCTCGCGCAGGGCGCCCGTCGGGCAAACCATGATGCACTGGCCGCAGTTGATGCAGCTCGAGACGTTCAGGCCTTCGTCAAACGCGGTGCCGATCTTGGCCTGGCTGCCACGGTGCAGGAAGTCGATGGCCGCCACGCCCTGGATCTCTTCGCACATGCGCACGCACTTGCCGCAGAGGATGCACTTCGCGGGGTCGCGCACGATGGACGGGCTCGATACGTCTTCCTGGGCCTCGCGCTTGGCACCGGTGTAGCGGCGCTGGCGCACGCCGTGCTCTTCCGCCAAAGCCTTCAGCTCGCAGTCCGTGTTGCGGACGCAGTAGAGGCAGTCGTCCGGGTGGTTGGCGAGCAGCAGCTCGATGATGGTCTTGCGCGCGCGGAGCGCCCGGGGCGAGTGCGTGAAGATTTTCATGCCCTCGCCGACGGGGAACGAGCAGCTCGGCACGAGGGTCGGGCGCCCTTCCACCTCGACCACGCACATGCGGCACGCGCCGCTGGGGATGAGGTTTTCCATGTTGCACAGGGTCGGGACCTTGATCCCGGCGCGGCGCAGCGTTGCCAACAGCATTTCGCCGCGCTTCGCTTCGATGGTCCGGCCGTTTACCGTAATCGTCATCATTGTATCCATATGCTCCCCGGCCCCGCCCATGGGAGGCCGATTGATCCCCTCTGCCTACTTCAGGCGAAACAGCGTCTTGCCCTTGTTCCAACCGCTGAAGACCGACGGCGAAAACATGCCTTGTATCGAGTCGGAACCCGATTCCTCGCGGCCGCCGGCCATGATGGGCGAAAGCTCTTCTTCCAGCAGTTCGACCGCGCCGCTCGGGCACACGTCCACGCAGGTGCCGCAACCGATGCAGCGATCCGCGACGATGTAGTGGGTCTTGCGCGGCAGGCCGACGATGGTGTTCTCGGACGGGCAGCGCGAGGCGCACAGGCCGCAGCCGTCGCACTTGTTCGGGTCGATGTGGAACGCGCGCAGTTCGGTGCACACGCCCGCTGGGCAGCGCCGCTCGTACAGGTGCGCTTCGTATTCCTCGCGGAACCAGCGCAAGGTCGACAGCACCGGGTTCGGCGCGGTCTGCCCGAGGCCGCACAGGCTCGTGTCCTTGATGGCCTCGGCGAGGCGCTGCAGGTACATCACCCCGCGGAAGCGCTCGAGGGCATCGGCGCCCTTTTCGGAGCGACGGCCGCGCGTGATGCGCTGCAGGATTTCGAGCATGCGCAGCGTACCTTCGCGGCAGGGGATGCACTTGCCGCAGCTTTCGCGCTGGATGAATTCCATGAAGAATTTCGCGACGTCCACCATGCAGGTGTCTTCGTCCATCACCACGAGGCCGCCGGAGCCCATCATGGCGCCTACGGTCTTCAGGGACTCGTAGTCGATCTCGATGTCGAGGTGCTGGGTCGGGATGCAGCCGCCCGAAGGTCCGCCGATCTGGACGGCCTTGTATGCTTTGCCGTTGGCGATGCCGCCGCCGATGTCGAAGATGACCTTGCGCAGCGGCGTGCCCATGGCGACTTCCACGAGGCCCGTGCGCGAGATTTTGCCGGACAGGGCGAACACCTTGGTGCCCTTGCTGGTGGCGGTGCCGACCGCGCTGAACCATTCCGCGCCGTTCAGGGCGAGGATGGGCACGTTGGCGAGCGTCTCGACGTTGTTGATGACCGTCGGCTTGCCGAAGAGGCCCTGGACCGCCGGGAAGGGCGGACGCGGACGCGGCATGCCGCGCTTGCCTTCGATGCTGTGGATGAGGGCGGTTTCTTCGCCGCACACGAACGCGCCGGCGCCCTGCTTGATGATCATCTTGAGGCCGAAGCCGCTGTCGAGGATGTTCGACCCCAGGAAGCCGTATTCCTCGGCCTGGGCGATGGCGTGCTTCAGGCGCGCGATGGCCAGCGGGTATTCGGCGCGCAGGTACACGTAGCACTTCGAGGCGCCGATGGCGTAGGCCGCGATGGCCATGCCTTCGATCAACTGGTGCGGCGCGCCTTCGATGACCGCGCGATCCATGAACGCGCCCGGGTCGCCTTCGTCGGCGTTGCACACGAGGTATTTCTGGTCGGCCTCGGCGCCGAGCGCGAACTTCCACTTCGTGCCGGTCGGGAAACCGCCGCCCCCACGTCC
This sequence comes from FCB group bacterium, assembly GCA_034004565.1. Taxonomy (GTDB): domain Bacteria; phylum Hydrogenedentota; class Hydrogenedentia; order Hydrogenedentales; family SLHB01; genus JAVEWL01. Next base: position 2,425 of record JAVEWL010000321.1, read on the forward strand.
CCGGAGGCCGCTGAGTTCGACGGTCTGGCAAACCTCGGCGGGCGTCTGGCCGCGCAGGGTCTTCGCGAGGGCCGCATAACCGCCGTAGGCGATGTATTCGTCAATGCTGTAGGGGTTGATGATGCCGCACTTCGCGAGCACCCAGCGGGTCTGGGGCGCGAAGAAAGGATGCTCGTCGATGAAGCGCACGCCGGGCCAGGGCTGGAGGGTCTCGCTGCGGAACTGCCCCAGGAGGCTGTCGCCCGGGATGCGATCCGCGAAGACCGCGTCGAACAGATCGTCCACCTTGTCGGCGGTGACCTGCGTGAAGCTGATGCGCGTGCGGCCGACGAGCTGGATGTCCACCAGCGGTTCGGACGAGCACAGGCCGATGCAGCCCACTTCGACGATGTCCGCCTGGATGCCCTTGTGGGCCAGGTACTTTTCAATCGCGGCGAGGGTCTTGCCCGCGCCCGCGCCCAGGCCGCAGGTCCCCGCGCCGATAAATACCACCGGCTTGGTGATGACCTCGCGGCGGAGCTTCGCGGTAAGTTCGCGGCGGGAAGCGCGACAGGCCTCCTCGTCGTGGCAGGCCGCGGTGGGCCCGTCCATCAGGCACGCCACGTAGTCCGGACAGGGCTTTTCGGGCGTGTGTCCGCACTTGTCGCAGCACGTAACGTTACTCATTGACCCCCGCCTCCTCACGGTAATTCTCGATGATGTCCCGAACCTTCTTGGGCGTCAGGCCCGCGAAGAACTCGCCGTTGATGGTGATGACCGGCGCGAGGCCGCAGGCCCCGATGCACGCCACCACCTCGAGGCTGAAGACCCCGTCGCGGGTGGTCTGGCCGGGCCCCACGTTCAATTCCTGCTTGATGGCCTCGAGCACGGCGAGCGAGTTCTTCACGTGGCAGGCCGTGCCGCGGCAGACCTGGACGTGGAACTTCCCGTTGGGCTGGAACCGGAACTGGTTGTAGAAGGTGGCCACGCCGTAGATCTTGCTGGCCGGCAAGCCAAGATGGTTGCCGATGAGCAGAATCGCCTCCTTCGAGAGGTAGCCGAGCGCTTCCTGAACCTCCTGGAGGATCGGGATTAGCGCGTCCCGCTTCGCGTTGGGGTATTGCGCCAGGATACCGTCGATATCCGGCGTCACTTGTGCTGCTGCGGTACTCATTCCGTCGTATCCCTTTCGAATTCGCCCTGGCGGGCGAAGAACGCCACCTTCTCCAGCGACATCGTCACGTCCAGGTTCTCCACATATACGTGTTCGGGCACCCAGAGCCGGAGCGGCGCGAAATTCAGAAGCCCCTTGACCCCCGCCTGGCACAGCGCATTCGCGACCGCCTGCGCCTCGGGCGCCGGCACCGCGACGATCCCCAATCGAATGTCGCGCTCGCGCACGATGGCTTTCACGTCTTCCAGCGGGTAACAACGGCACCCGTGGATGACGCGGTTCGCCTTTACCGGGTCGCTGTCGAAGGCCGCCACCACCGACAGGGTCGGATGGCGTCCCACGAAGTAGGCCAGGAGGGCCCGCCCCAAATTCCCCACGCCCACCAGCGCCACGTTCTGCGTCTGGGCGGCGTCCAGGTAATGCCCGATACTCTTCAGCAATTGCTCGAGGTCGTAACCGTGTACCGGGCTGCCCGAGTAGCCGATGGCCATGATGTCGCGGCGAACTTGCGCCGCGGTGCCCCCGGCCATGGCGGCGAGCTGGTGGGAGAAAATGCTCTTTTCCCCGTCGGCCAGCAGGTCGCGCAGCAGTCGTCGGTACAGGCTCAGCCGGCCGATGGTTCGTTCGGAAATCATCGTGTGGAACTCCCTCGTGTTCCGCGCGTGGCCCGAGCCGGCCGTTCACGTCCCCCGTGAACGATTTAACGCTGTGAATGTTATCACAGAGATTATACTCCGATCGCCGGCCCATCGTCAAGTTTATTCCCGCGCGTGCCTTCGTCAACCTCCCCCGAGGTGTTGCTTATCGCAATCCATGGTGTTCTTGTACCGCTGACCTTCGGGTCTTCACGTGGCTCCCATCTCCGAATGGGAGTCTTCGGTCCGCCTAGGGACTCCCCTTGGAAAGGAGAGTTACGGAAGACCGGCCTGGAGGGCAGCGTTACGTTAACTGCAAAACGTTGCAATCGATGCCCTTAGCTCCGAAGAGATCCGTCCCATCTCATCGGAATCGTGCGCTCAGTGTACACGATTTTCCGCTCAAGACTTGCGATTTTCTTCCTCAGGGTGTAATATCGGTACTGAATCGTGAAAACTTTCACGATTCCGCCGAAATGAATCGGCGCGGCACGTTATGGAATGTACGAAAGGCTGGGTTGGGCATGGCTACCGATTGCGACACAGTTCCGATTGATGAAGCGAACATAGGACGCACGCTGGAGACCGCGACGGCGGACCCGGTGCGCGTGGCGGAGATATTGGCCAAGGCGCGGATCCTTAAGGGCCTCGACGCCGACGACGTGGCGACGCTCATGGCCGTCGAGTCGCCGGAGCTTCTCAAGGAAGTCTTCGAGACCGCGAAATGGGTTAAAGAAGAAATCTACGGGCGGCGGCTGGTGCTGTTCGCGCCGCTCTATGTATCGAACCTGTGCCACAACGAATGCCTCTACTGCGCGTTCCGCAAGAGTAACACCGAAGTGAAGCGCCGCGCCTTGAACCAGGAAGAGATCGCCGCCGAGGTGAAGATCCTGGTCGAGCAGGGTCACAAGCGCGTGTTGCTGGTGGCCGGCGAGTCCTATCCCGAGGAAGACGGCTTCAACTACATCCTCAAGGCCGTGAAGACCATCTACGACACCAAAAGCGGGAACGGCGAGATCCGGCGCGTGAACGTGAACATCGCCCCGCTCACGATTGACGAATTCGCGGAGTTGAAGGGCGCCAACATCGGCACCTACCAACTCTTCCAGGAAACCTACCACCGCGAGACCTACAAGAAGATGCACCCGTCGGGCAGGAAGTCCGATTACGACTGGCGCATCAGTGCCTTCGACCGCGCGATGGAAGTCGGCATCGACGACGTGGGCATCGGCGTGCTGTACGGCCTGGCCGACTGGCGCTTCGAAACGCTCGCGATGATGCAGCACATCCGCCATTTGGAAAGCCGCTTCGGCGTTGGGCCGCACACCATCAGCGTGCCGCGGCTCGAACCGGCCTGCGGCGCGCCCCTGGCAGCCGACCCGCCCGCGCCCATGGCCGATGTCGATTTCCTGAAGGCCGTGGCGATCCTGCGGCTCGCGGTGCCGTACACCGGCATCATCATGTCCACGCGCGAGAACCCCGAGGTGCGGCGCGCCACGTTTGAATTGGGCGTGTCGCAGATCTCCGCGGGCAGCCGGACCAACCCCGGCGGCTACGGCGAGGACGAAAAGTTCGACACAGCCCAGTTCCAGCTCGGCGACCACCGTCCCCTGGACGAAGTCATCCGCGACATCACGTACCTCGGCTTCGTGCCGTCGTTTTGCACGGCGTGCTACCGCCTCGGCCGCACGGGCCAGGATTTCATGGACCTCGCGAAACCCGGCAAGATCAAGGACCACTGCGCCGTCAACGCGCTCAGCACCTTCCGCGAATACCTGATGGACTACGCAAGCCCGGCCACGCAGGTCGCCGGCGAGCGCCGCATCGCCAAAGCCCTCGAGGAAATGACCCCGGAACGCCGCCGCACCGCCCAGATGCTCCTGGACGAAGTGAAGAAGGGCAGGCGCGACGTATTGGTGTAGAATGGGGGCGCCTTCTCGTTCCCAAGTTGCACTTGGGAACGGGATTGGGTCCGAAGCTGAGCTTCGGAAGCTCGGGCGCAAGCCTGCGAAGCACAGCTTCGTGCCCAACCGGGTTCCCAAGTTGCACTTGGGAACCAGCAGAAGCAGCGGGAGACTGCACAAGCAACGTCTCAGGGGGAACTATGCATAGGCGAAAGTGGCTCATCATAGCGACAACCGCCATTGCAATTCTGTTAGGTTGGTTGGGGTTGCTCAACGTGCTGAGGCCGCCT
>JAVEWL010000322.1:0-6388 GCA_034004565.1 FCB group bacterium
CGCTTCGCCGCGCCTCCACCGACGCCACCATTGCGCCCGCCTGCGCGGTCTGTGCCGAGGCCGACTTCCAACGCGCGTTGGCCTCGTCGTACGCCTGCCGGCTTACCGCGTTCTGGTCCGTCAGGCGCTTGTACCGCTCGTACGTCGCCTGCGCCAGCGCTCCGCCGGCCGCCGCCGCATTCTTGGCCTGAACCGCCGCCTCGACGGCTGTGTCCACCTCGCGCCGCATGGCTTGGGCTTCCCGGAGGGCGCTCTGCGCGCGCTGCAACTGCGCCGCAGCCTCGCGTGGATCCAGTTCCACCAGCACCTGGCCCTGCTTGACCCGATCGCCCTCACGGACATTCACCGCCGTCACGTGTCCCGTCGCCTTGCTCTGGATGCCGCTGCTCGCCGTGGACCGTATCGTGCCCACGGCCTCGTACATCGCCGCAACAGGGCCCTTCTCCGCGATGCCCAGCGTCACCTGCACTTCCGGCTGCGCCGCCGCGGCCGCCGTTTCCTCCGAGGAAGAGCCGCAGCCCGCACCGGCCAGCACAAGGACCCCCAGCGAGGCCATCGAAATCAACCTTCTCATGGCAGGACCCTCCGAAAGCGTGTGCACAGACTAGATTCCCAACGCATCCATCAGCGAGGCCGCCGACTGGACGCCAACAAAACGCTTCACTTCCACACCGTTATTGAACAGGAGCAACGTCGGAATGGAACTTACCCGTAAATCTTGCGCGATCTCGCTCGCTTCGTCAACATTGACCTTTACCACGCGCGCCCGATCACCGGCCTGGCTCGCCACCTGCTCGACGATGGGCAACTGCGCCCGGCACGGCGCGCACCACGGCGCCCACAGGTCCACCAGCACCGGACCGTCCGCTTCCAGCACCGACTTCTTGAATTCATCCCGGCTCGACACTTCCAATACCGCACTGTTTGCCGCCGTCGACATGGTCGTTTCCTCCGTTTTGCTCGGCCCCGCGGAGCCGGCCGTACCCGTGAACATCGATACCACAAGAAAACCCAGCACCCCACCGTAAAGGGCGCCGGAATAGGGATTGGACGTAAGCGGGCATGCCCCCGTCTCGCAACTGCGGGAAGCCCCAATCGTGGCCCCCACCGCACCGCCAATAAGGACTGCCAAGAGTACATTCAGCATCTGCTCATACCTCGTTTTTGGTTGCGTTGCATACGTTACGGTTTATATTCGCAATGCGTATGCCAAAACGTGGTGGAAGGAAAAATGGCCCTATTGGGGCTGTTGAAAAAAGCCAAATCCGGCACAAGTCCTCATTGATAGTCAAAGGGCTATGAAGCAGGATTTGGGCAGACTCGGCTTTTTTCAACAGCCTCCTATTAGCCATTTCGATAGGACTTACGAGATTGTGGCCGGGGAGAAAGTCAATGTGCGTTACATCGAGGAGCGTTTCATGTAGCGTTGCGTAACGCCTCCGTGAAACGCTTTAAGAGGCGGTTCCGCCGATGGCAAAACCAACGGCGGAATCTCCAGGACCATTAGTGAGCAGTAACCTTGCCGCAATCCGGCACGCCCAGCAGCCGCAGGATGCTCATCATCGGGCACCAGTTCGTGAACGCCGACTGCGCCAAGTTAAGCCCCACAAACCCGGTAAAATACAACCAGTAAGGACTGTGCACCGCGGCCAGGACCGCCGAACCAAACACAAATGTCCCGGCAATCAACCGCAACCACCGCTCAACCGTCATGAGGAGACTCCTTCTCGTAGGATTACCCGGACTCAAACGCTCGCCTCATAACACCGCAGATCGCGTGCCACCTAAACGCGAGGACTTCATAACTCCCATAACTCTCATCATTCCCATACTTCCCATTCCCCCCGCAAACCCTTACCCCTGGGGCGCCAGCGGTATCCCCAGTTGCGTCATGCGCCGCCAGACCTGCGTCCGCGTGATGCCAAGCCGGCGCGCCACCTCCGCTTTGTTCCAGTCGCATGCGCGCAACAGCGCCAACATTTCTTCGCGCGTCGTCCCGCGCTTCGCCCTCGGGGCCGCGCCTTTAACGGGCGCAGGGGAATCCTCCCCACACACCCGGCTCCGCAAATCAACCCGCCGCAATTCCAGCGGCAGATCCAGCGGCGCGATCCGGCCGCCCGGACACGTCACGAACGCATGCTCGATCGCGTTCTCCAACTCCCGGATGTTCCCCGGCCAGCAATAGTCCATCAGCATCCGCATGGCATCCGGCTCCACCCCCTCGATGCGCTTCGACGAAGCCTCGTTGAAGCGCCGGACGAAATGGCTCACCAGCGGCTCGATATCCTCCTTGCGCTCGCGCAACGCCGGCAGGGAAATCGGAAACACCTTCAATCGATAAAAGAGGTCCTCGCGGAACAACCCATCGCGCACGCGCTCGCGCAGGTCCCGGTGCGTCGCGGCAACGATGCGCACATCCACCTTCCGCGGCTTCGACTCCCCAATACGCTCGATCTCGCGCTCCTGGATCGCCCGCAACAGTTTCACCTGCACCGGCAACGGGATCTCGCCCACCTCGTCCAGGAACAGCGTCCCGCCGTTCGCAAGTTCGAACCGGCCGATATGGTCTTTCATCGCCCCCGTGAACGAACCCCGCACATGCCCGAACAACTCGCTCTCCACGAGCGTCTCCGACAGCGCCGCGCAATTCACGCTCACCATCGGCCCCGTCCGGCGCTCCCCGTGGTAATGAATCGCCTTCGCGACCAATTCCTTGCCCGTGCCCGTCTCGTCCTGCACCAGCACTGTCGTCATCGAGGCCGCCGCCAGCTCGATAAGGTTGAACACCTCGCGCATCGCGGGACTCTTGCCGACGATGCTGTGAAACTCGAACCGCTCCTCCGCCTCCCGGCGCAGCAGGGTCACCTCAGACTCCAACCGTTTCAGCGTCGAGACGTCCGTCACCGTCACTACCGCACCCGTTGCCTTGTCCTCGGAGTCTGTCAGCACCCGCGCGCTTACCAGTACCGGCACCGTCGTCCCGTCCTTGCACGCCACGGTGAACTCCGTGCGATCCATCGTCCCCGCCGCGAAAAGATGGCAGTACGGCCCGTCCTCCTCGGTCTCCAGCCACGGAAACACGCCGCACGGCTTCCCCACCGTCTCCTCCGCCGCGTACCCGGTCAGCCGCTCCATCGCGCGGTTCCACCGCCGAACCACCCGATCGCTGTCAACGACAAACACGCCGTCCGCCATCGTGTCCAGCACGATCTCCAGTTCCTGAAATGCCTTCAAGTCAACGGCCATAATCCTCAAACGCTCCTCTGCTAACTGAAGAGTATACGCCACGCCCCTGCGCCCGGTCTCCCCTTCGTGCTCGTAAGTCCCCTTGCCCAAGGGAGTTCTTCGTTAGACGAAAACACCCCCGAGCACGATTGATCAGGGGGGCAAAAGAAACCGGGGCGATCCGAATCACTCGGACCGCCCCGGAAGAAGCGCTAACGAACAAGAGCGACTATTGCTTTTCCGCCGCCTTCTCGTCGATGATAAGCGCGGTGCCATCCCACGTGCCGGTCTTGGTCTGACCCATCACGCTGACCGTGAACGCGCCGTCGACGACTTTGTAATCGGCATCCATACCGTCGGGGAACGGTCCGCCCTTAATATTTACCTTCGCCGCATCTTTGAAGTTCAGCGTGAAATCGCCGAGCTTCCAGGTCGTGCCAACGAGGGCAGCCGGGTCGCCGGCCGCGGCGGGAGCGGCGGCGGCGTCAGTCGCGGGCGCCGCTTCGACAGGAGCGGCTTCCACAGGAGCGGCTTCCGCCGGCGCGGCTTCAGCAGGCGCGACGGGAGCGGCTTCAGGAGCGGCATCCGGCGCAACCGCAGGGGTCTCATCCGCCGGTGCGGTGGAATCGGTGCCGGCCGGGGAGCAGGCAGCCACTGCCAACATCATGCAAATCGCAAAACACAGGACCGACCACATCTTCATTTCTTCATTCCTTCCACTGTATGAGCGGGCACCGTGGCCCTTTTCTTGTCCTATGCTGCCACCTGCGGCAACACGGCGCAGTATATTACCAAGACTGCGCGCCAATTCCAATCCGCATTTTTCGCCTTGGTTTTTCGTCTGATTTCCCCGCCTACAATGGGCGAACGGTGGCACAGGAAACACGCTCCACATACTGCTAAAAGTCCGCTTAATATGACAAATCTGCAAAATTTGTTAAAATTTCTCTGGACTTCCCGACCCTCGCCGACTATAATACATTCAGCAGGTGACGCACGACGGGTGGTATGACCCGGCTAAGGCGACACCATCCAATGGGCAAAACAAGCGGACACGGGAACTTAGGCGAACTGTCTCCAGTCGTCTCAAAAGGCTGACCCGATTTATGAAATTCGTTCAACCAAAAGTCTTCCTGATCGGCGAAACCAGGGTCGTCGAGGACGGGCTCCAGGCCTACCTCGACCACGTCGGCGTGCCCGGCTGGTCCACCGACGCGCCCAGCGACGCCGAACGCCTCCTCGAGGTCTACGGCCGCCTCTGCTACCGCTCGTTCGAGCCCGGAATGAACCCCAACGTCACCCGGATTCGCGAAGGAAACGCCAATTACCTCGGCAATATCCTCGATGTGGGCCACGGCAGCGTCATCGAGCATGCCACGGTCAACTTCATCCTCGCTGACGTCAGCCGCGTGTTTACCCACGAGCTCGTCCGGCACCGTGTGGGTTCCGCCTTCAGCCAGGAATCCCTGCGCTTCGTGCGCCTCGACACGCTCTCGACTTACGTGCCCACGCACATCGAGGAAAACGACGAGGCCATGACCCTGTTCGCGCAGACCTACGAGCAGCTCGAGGCCCTGCAACGCCAACTCGCCGACCTCTACAAGATCGACGAGGAAAAGACCTTCGGACGGAAGAAGAAGCTCACATCGGCGTTCCGGCGCCTCGCCCCCGAAGGCGTCGCGACCACCATCGGGTGGTCCTGCAACTTTCGTACTTTGCGCCATGTTATCGAAATGCGTACCGCGCCCGAGGCCGAAGAGGAGATCCGGCTGGTCTTCGGAATGGTTTTTGACGCGGTCCGGGATCGCTACCCCAGCGTTTTCGGCGACTACGAAGTCACCGAAGTCGATGGGCTGCCTTGGGTTAAAACATCACACAAAAAGGTTTGACCTTTTTAGCCTTTTGGCCCATTATATGGGGGTCAATTTGCGAGGATACGCCATATGTTGTTCGAAGTGAAAGAGCGGTTTAAACTCTCCGAAAAGTTCCTCGACGAGTTCCGGGGCCAGCAGCCCAAGTGGGGGCCCCTCGGATACGTCACCTTCAAGCGCACCTACGCCCGAGCCGTGCCCGACGGAAACGGTCGCACGGAAGAATACTGGGAAACGCTGCGAAGGGTCATCGAGGGCTGTTACAACATCCAGGTGAACCACTGCCGCAGTCTCAGGCTGCCGTGGAACCCGCAAAAGGCCCAACGCTCCGCACAGGAGATGTTCCGTCTCATGTGGGGCTTCAAATTCCTGCCCCCGGGACGCGGCCTCTGGATGATGGGCACCGACTACGTCTACCAGCGTGGCTCCGCGGCGCTCAACAACTGCGCCTTCGTGTCCACCGAAGATATCCACTTCGACTTCTCCGAGCCTTTCACGTTCCTCATGGACATGTCGATGCTCGGCGTCGGCGTGGCCTTTGACACCAAGGGCGCCGGCAAGGTCACCATCGAAGAGCCCAAGATTGCCGACTACACCCACGTCGTTGAAGACTCCAAGGAAGGCTGGTGCGACCTCACCCGCGTCATCCTCGAGTCCTACGTCGGCCAGGGCCGCCGTCCCGTCGCGATCGACTATTCCAAGATCCGGGCCGTCGGCTCGCCGATCCACACCTTCGGGGGCATCGCCCCCGGGCCCGGACCCCTCGTCGAATGCATCAAGAACATCGACAAGGTCATGCGCGCCCGCATCGGCGAAAAGATCAGCTCGACCGACATCACCGATCTCATGAACGTCATCGGGAAATGCGTCGTGTCCGGCGGCGTGCGCCGCACCGCCGAGCTCGCCCTCGGCTCCGCCAAGGACGAAGAATACCTCAAGCTCAAGGACCCCGAGTCCAGCGGCGAAAAGCTCATGGCCTGGCGCTGGGCCTCCAACAACTCCGTCGCCGCCGAAATGGGCATGAACTACGAGAAGGTCGGCACCCAGACCGCCAAGAACGGCGAGCCCGGCTACTTCTGGCTCGAGAACGCCCGCGCCTACGGCCGGCTCAAAGATCCCGCCGACTACCGCGACGCCAAGGTCCAGGGCACCAACCCCTGCGCCGAACAGTCCCACGAATCCAACGAGATCTGCAACCACGTCGAGACCTTCCCGTCCCTGCACGAGACCTTCGACGAATACAATCGCACCCTGAAATTCGCGTACCTCAACGCCAAGACCGTCACCCTCAA